>DMVN01000188.1 GCA_003476685.1 Acidobacteriota bacterium
TCGACCATGGCCGACGCCGAGGCCATCGGCCGGTTGATTTCCCTGGCCCTGAGGAGCGGGGTTGAACCCAAAGAAGTCATCCTGCAGCTAAAAGGCATCGGCGGCAGCGAACCGGTTTTTACCGAAGGCGGGCTGGTTCAATCTATTCCCGACGCTGTGGCCAAAGTGCTGGAACGCCACCTGGGAGAGGTCAAGGAAAACAACCGCGATTTGCTGAGGGATATCTGCCCGGTGTGTGGCGCCACTCTGCCCGATGACAAATGCCCGATCTGCGCCAACTGCGGTTGGAATAAATGCTCCTGAGCCGGGGTTCAGTCGTTGTACTTCCTGATGACCACAGACTGGCCCTCAACCACTAACTGGTAAATAGCCCCGTCTGGAGTGACTCTGACCGGGTTGTTTATCTCATGCGGGCTTCTGGAAACCGCTAAGGAGATTCGAGCCAGTTCCCTTCCACCCGGTTCAAAGATTATCACTTCGCTGGCTTCTTTTTTCTCGTTAAAAATATTGGCCGCTAAATAAATATTCTCAAACTTATCTTCCCAGATACCATAAACGCGGCCGACCGGGAGCGAGAAGGAGGCCTGGTATTTTTTCCAGGTCTGGAGGCTCTGGTCGGACTTGAGAACCGCGGCTAACCTTTCGCCTTCCATCTCCAGCTTCAGTAGCCGCAGACCGCTCCAGTTGAGAATCCCCGGAAGAGTCATTATCCGTGGAGCCGGACGGCCGTCCGGACCGGCCAGCAAGATGGAGTTGCTGTCCACCTGGGCCAGCAGTCCGGGCCAGAGACCTTCAGTCCGGCAATAAAGGCTGGTTATGCCGCCGGGTTCGGCTATTCCCTCCTGGTCCAGGGAAATTTTCCGGACCACCTGGCCGGCCTGGTCCAGGATGACCACCACCTTGTCCACCACGTTATCCAGCAGAGCTATCAGGCCGCCGGGCAGTAGCTCCAGGTCAATAAAGACCGTACCTGGAATGGGGATGGTCTTTATCCGGCGGCCATCCCGGAAAACCTGAAGACGGGAGTTGGTCTGGTCCAGGACATAAATTCCTCCAGTCCCGGAAACCACAAAACTCATCGGCCCTTCCGGGTTAGCTTCTTCTGGGGTGATGACACCGAGCTCATTCTCACCGGAGCCAATGGGCACCCTTAATATTTCCCGGGCTTGAACTGTTAGCTGGACCTTATTAAACTCAGGCAGCCGATTACTGACCAACTCTGACGCACCAATTCCAGTAGCGGCTGGCCCCAACAAGCCCAGCATAAAAACAAGCCTGAACCAGAAGCTAAGACGGTAGCTTTTATTAGCCGATACAGGGCACATTTTCCTTCCCCCTATCAGATGATTTCATGGCCTTTTCTATCATTATAAACTTTATTCGCCTGAAAAAAAACTTGACGTTTTGCCAAATCATACAGGTGAAGTAAGCTATCGCAGCCTGAAACCAGGGTTAACTTTTTCACTTCACTTTTAGCTGAAGGGGCTGGCTTCAGTTTGGCCCGGTTAGCTCATTCCGGGTGGCGTTTTTCGCCTGCTTTACTGCCAACCAATATTATTGGAACTGGCTGATTCGCGCCTCTGAACAAAATCTTTGCCCCCGGACAGCCTGATTGCTTCTTATTGGCTCATGGCTAAGAGAAGCCGCAGAACCAAAAAGCTCTGTCTTCTGGCAAATCGCCTCTTTCATCTGGGCTATTTCATCTGTGTTCTTCTGTACCCCGGCGGGGTCCCGGCCCCGGGGCCGCTGCTGGCTCTGGGTTTCGGGCAGCCGACTTCAACCTGCGGTCACTCGTAGATGGAAACGTACCCGGCCATTTCTCCGGCACTGAGCTTTATCACCCGATTTCATAATCGTCTCCCGGGTTCTCCTCCAGCTCAAAGGAGTTGCCCAGCTCGACCTTGGTATAAGTCTTCCCGGCCTTTTTGTCGGTGACAAAAACGAGCGGCGTTTCCTGGGTGTTGAGGCTCAAGATTGTAAGGCGCAGGACGTGGCGCCACCAGGCCCTTGGAGAAGGCTTGCTCCGGTAGATAAATTGTTTGGCGTTTAGAGCCGGAGGCTCAGGTTTTGCTCAGATGGCCTGGCTGAGAAATTAGAAGCACGATTCCAGCCCGGGCTGCTGGGGCAGGTTGATTTGGATGTCCAGGATGGAGCCCTTCAGCTCAACCCGGCCGAACTTTTGCTGGTAATCAACAAAGGTAAAACCTGAAGGTTTAGTTTCAAGAATTTTATGATATGGATCAAAATTCTGTCGCAAATGCTCCAGAGCGGCCCTGGCTCTGGTTTCGTCGGGATAAGGAATAACAAGGCGAGTAGTAATGTTTCCCTTTTCATCCAGGTAACTGCCCACCACACCAAACACCTGGCCTTCAAGCTGCAGTATATCGCCTTCGCCAAAGGTAAAAATGGGTTGCAGGGCATATGGCCCACGGATTAACCTCTCTGAGTTCTTAACCAGATTTTCGTTTGGCAGGTAATCGAGCAGGGCAATCGGCCGGTCAAGAGGGAGGTTTTGAAGCGCAGCCCTGGCCAGAGCCAGCATGACCGGCAAAAGTTCCTGGCCGCCGGCAAAATTATTGACATGGATAAAATATCTTTCTCTGAGAATGGTAAATTGCGATTCTTCGCCGGAATTGCGGGCCGGCAGACCTTCCAGCGGAGTTTCCTGTCCGCATTTAGCCAGGTAAACACCGAGAGCTGCTTCCGGAGTTTCCATCTCGTAAATTTCCAGCGTCAGCTCAGAATCACCTGAACTGTAACGCTGAACATAAACTTTTTCAAAACCAAACTCCAGGAATAACTCGGCTCCGCCGTCGATATAGTTATAAAGGTCGGCCCGGGTAAAAGTTACCAGCCGGTCTGATTTTTTCCAACCCGGGTAAAAATTATCACCAGGCAAAGTTACAGCAGAAAAAAGCAGGGTTGATGAGCATAATAATCCAAGCAAAAGCAAAAAGATACCCGGTATGATGGAAAATGCAGATTTCTTGAATCTCGCTGATGGGACCAACCGGCCGCCAGACCGGAATGTTAAAAAGAATTCATAGGGTTGTTCACCGGGCTGTACTTCATGCCCGCCTCCGAGGAAATTGCTAGCCATGATTTTTTACCGCCTGATTACTCCCTTTTCTTAATCCTGATTTTTCCGGTTTAATCTGATTGTCGTTCTTTTTTTCTCAACTCTCTACTCAAAATGGTTCCATTGCTACTACATTGCCACTAGGCCCGGATATGCTGCATCTTATCATCCACCACACCCAGTCCTAACTTCTGGGCATAGCGCAGGTATTCAGTAAACCGCGGGTGCTCATTAACCTGGATGCCCATGCTCTTTCTCTTCTCTACAATCAGCCTGTGACAGACCATGTCCAGGGCAAAGGGGTCGGTGGCAAAGAAAAGCCGATTGTAGAAGTAAGTAAACTTGGCTTCAGGGCCGGGGCCACCTTCATACTGAGCCCGCAGGCCGTCGGTGATGTTGAGC
Organism: Acidobacteriota bacterium; assembly: GCA_003476685.1. Classification (GTDB taxonomy): domain Bacteria; phylum Acidobacteriota; class Aminicenantia; order Aminicenantales; family Saccharicenantaceae; genus Saccharicenans. Next base: position 3,482 of record DMVN01000188.1, read on the forward strand.
ACCATTTTATCTCTGATCACCGGGAAGGCCGGGACTTCCACGCAGACATCCAGGAAAAGCGGCTTGTGCAAACGGTTGGTGTTGCAGACCGCCCCGTAGCCGATATTCTTGGTGGCCATGGAAATGGCGTTGCCGGTGTTCTTAAAAACCGGAACATTGATGATCTTGGTCAGCTTCCTGGTAAGAAGCTTACCGAAATAAGAGTATTTGCCGTTGAACACGTGCTGGTTGAGATAGGCCAAATCCTTAGGACCTTCCACGTCTGCCCAGTAGTAAACATCCTGGTCAAAGTTAGGGGCGCTGACGTGGCTGCCATCCGGCCGCAGCCAGGTGGAATTATCCTGGGATTTGCCTTCGGCCGCCGCTTCATCCATGGTCTGAAGTCCCTCGATCCCGACGCCGGGAAACCGTTCGGGCGTGAAGCCGGCATCCTTGAGCATGTAATCAAACCGGTCCCAGATGATTATATTCTGGCGCTTCATTCCGTTCTTCTCCAGCCACTCGATAATGGCGTCAACCACTTCCAGGCGGGTGCTGATTAGGCCGGCGCCGACCGGGTTAACCTTGATTCCGACCACATCGTCTTTCGTGAAGAAAAGGTCGAAGCTTTTTTTCAGATTCTGGCCGGTTAAATTGGCAATGCCTTTCTCAAACATGCCTTTGATAACTTCTGCCGATGGCTTTCCGCTTTCGCTGTCCATGGCTCTTGGGTCATGAACCTCAACCACCTTTCCCGGGAAAAGGCCAGGCAAAGAATATTTTGTCCGGGGAACCCGAAGGGCTTCTTCAATGTTGGTAGCCGGCCTGGCGGGAGCAGCGGCCTGGCCGGTCGGCGCGGTTTGGGCTTTCTCTGCGGAAAGAAGTGTCCGGGTCATCAGCAGGCCGAGGCTGGCTGTGCCCGACATCTTAAAAAACTCCCGGCGGTCAAACCTGAACGGTGGATACATGGATTTATAGCGGCTTTTTGGCACAGATTACTCCTTTAACAGAACTTTCTGCTACCATCGAGAAATTCACTCTCGCGGGGATAACATTGAATCCATTATAAGTTTATTCCTGCCCAAAATCCATTCCCGAATTCTAATGAAGCTCAGCCCATTAAATTTATTTCATCTATAAAAGAAAGCCTTAATCCGGGTCTGGCTATTGGCAGCAACGGGCAAAAAATAAAGGCCGGGAATCTTTTCCTATTTACTCCGGTCAGATAAAGAGCCATCCGGAATTGACGGGAGCAGCCAGCAACCCGGAAATAATGAATACAATCTGCCACCCAAGGCAAATAGAAGCCTCCAGGAGATGGAAAGCGAAGGAAAATTAAAATATCTCTGGGAATCAAAGGATAAGAATCCTATGCATGAATATTCATTCATATGTCAAACAGGTCAAAAGCCAGACGGACGCTCCTAAATAGCCGGGAGGGCTAAAAGCATCTGGGCAAATTCCCGGAGGGCAGCGGCCAGCGCTTTTGTCGTCTCATAAAGGCTGGCTGGCCCTTCCAGCGGCTCATCGCTCAGTATGGCTGACTTCATTTCCTCAATTTCTTCAGCGGTTAGGTTTAAAGCCCGGCAGACTTCAAATTCTTCCGGGCTGAATCCAGTCTGTCTCAATGACTGACGATAACTCTCTATAAGCTCGGGGGTAAGCTGGGTGTCTGGCAGGCCCTCGGTCTGGGCCAATCTTAAAAGAGCCTCTAATCTGGCGGCTACGGCCAGCATGGACAGGCCGGATTCCCGTTCATACCTGATGGCATTTTCCAGCTGCCTCTTGGCCCATTCCTGGTCTCCAGCCCGCACAGCTCCAGAATGGCGCTCCACTGAAAAGCGCGCTGCCCTGAGCTTAGACGTTAAATCCACCACCGCGGCCATCAGCCCGTTAATGGCTTCGGCTCTGGCTTTTGTCACTCCACCTCCAGGTTGTACCGGAGTGAAGGTACCCGGCTTGGGCCTGGCCAGAATGGTATAGTCGCTTCGAGGCGGGTCCATGGAGATGGCATCAATGCATTCGCCCCACAGTCCAACCGTGCGACCGATGGTATATCCGGCCACAGCTTTTGGTATTCCGTAAGGCGTGGCCGCCCCCGGGCCAACGACTTTACCGATCGCAAACGATCCGGCTGAAGTTCCCCTGGAAAACCAGTTGATCATCTTGCGGGTGTTTTCAGCCGCTTCCCGGCCATTTCCTGAACCTGTTTTCCTTCCTGACTGGCCCAGGCGTTGTTTGCCTGTATTCCCGGGCTGGGCCACTTTTTTATCCGGCTCAAACAAAGGCAATCCTGAGGGACCAAATTTTTTCGGTTTGGTTTCTTTTTCCCATTTTGGTTTTTCTCTTCTCACCCAGACAAACTTCGGCAGCTCCCTGGCCTTAGATAGCTTTTGCTGACCTGACTCATTCCATCCCTTTTTGATTCCTGAAAATATGCCCTCAACCTCGGAAGTAAATATTTCGGCCGCCGGAAATGAAAAAAGCAGATTGCTGGAGTGTTTACTTGGACCCGAGGTGGCCCGTTCCTGCAGACTATCTGCATATTCTTCCGGTAGATAATCACCTGCTTCTGCCTGGAGATCTCCGTTAGCCAGCAGCGCTAGTCCTTTCATCCAGGCCCGGTAAGGCAACCGGAGAAATTCTGCATACATATCGTCAAGCTGGTTAACCGGGACTTTTGATGTAGCCAGAATAGCCTGCCGGATGGCCTCACAATAATTGCCGAGAAAGATAACGCTCCAGGCGGCGCTGTCGGGCAAAGTTTTAAGCTCGGGGTTAATTCTGGCCAGTTTATTTTTTAACTCCAGAACCTCGTCCCGGTGATGCAGAGCAAATTTATAACGTTCGGCAGCATCGGCAAATCGCGGCCCGGCCGTGCTGTCTGGCTTGCCTCCGCCAACAGGAACTCCGGCCAGCACCCAGCCTGAATCCTTTATTGACCTGGTGCTGGTTACACCCCCGGGCCCGGACCAGGTCAGTATTAATTCCTTAAAGGCGAGCCCGACCACCTGGTCATCGCCATTGAAAAACTGCGGGGCAACATTCTGGTCATAAATTATCTGAATTCCAGTTCCCTGACGGTCGACAATGACCGTGATCAGGCCGTTTTCATCGGTGGCCAGGATGAAATTTTCTGGATAATAAATCTGCGTCCTGGTGGTCCTGTAACCATAAGGAAAATATCGGACAAAATAGCCGTCCAGGTCATAACTCCAACGGCCCCAGGGTATATCCCGGCTGTCCGGTGGCGGCAAAACTTCACCGACCCGCACGGCCACGCTCTCCACTTCATGATAAGGAGCCAAAACCGGGTTAAGGAACATCTCCCGCAGCCTGGCTTCAGCCTGGAGAGCTTCGCGAGCTAACGGCGGAAGTTTCTGCATGGCGGCATTGAGGACAGGCTGAGGTATTTTTCCCAGGGCTCCGCCATTAAGCCGGTCGTACTCTTTCGGGGTTAAAAGGACTTTAGCCGTCTTCTGAATTTCTTTGCTGCACTCGGAGAGCTTGCTGCGGGCTATTATGGCCCAGAGCAGAAGCTGAATATCCTGCTGCTTAATTTCTGGATGGTAAACGGAATTTTTCAGGATGTTGGAGACGATTTCAGCCTGTTTTCCTTTGAGCGGAGCATAAGCGTAACCGTCACCTTCTCCGGGAGCATACGTTCCTGCTCTAAGACAGTAGCTCTGGAACTGACCTTCCCACAGGCCGGGAAGAAGTGGAAAGGACCCCTGAGCTGTCACAGGTAAAAAAGTCATCAAGGCTCCGTGTTGCGGGTTGTAAGCATCGAGAAATGGGATGTCATAGATGGCATCGGTCAGAGTGGTGCTGACCGGCGGTTCTTCCTGCAGCAATTTATCCAGGTCAGGGACCTGGGGCGCTTTGACCGGAATTTTTATCTTATCTTTTAGCTTATTAAACTGGGCACCAGCCGGCAAAATCAGGCCAAAACAAAGAAGAATAATAATAGGTACCTTCAGCGCGGGTTTTAGCATCGGAGCCCTCCTTCCCCGGACTTGATTACAGAATATTCAACTGCCTGCCGTCGTGTCAAATAAATTTATCATCTCCGCCAGGGCAGCACGAGGTAATCTCAAAAGCTATGTCCAAAGGCAGCATAAACAGCCATCAGTGGGGTTTCCAGTAGGGTCGGACCATGGTAACTATTTGA
>DMVN01000124.1 GCA_003476685.1 Acidobacteriota bacterium
AAAAACTGCTGGAAGAGGGACTGGCCATAGCCGAAGCCACCGAGGACTGCAAGCTCAAACTCCAGAGCAACCTGGAGTACGTAAAGATGTTTATCAAGGACTAGAGTCCGGCTCCACCCGACTTAATTCTTAGAGATTATTTATTTAACCCCGGATTATTAATCTATTGAAAACTTGATTTTATCCCAGTTTTTTATCCTGAATCGTTTTACCAGGACCAGCCCTTTTTCATCGTCGGTGTGAGCAACCCACAGGCAGCTGTTTCTTGTCACCAACCGTCGGCCAAAAGGCAGGGTGATCCGGTAAAGGTAGTAGCCCTCGCGGCTATAAATATCATACTCTTTGGGCGCCTGACCCTGAGCCTTCTTGGCTACCGTGTGGTCGCGCAGCAACAAGATTCGGCCGAGGTCATCAGTGAAAAGCTCGTAAAAGAAGGGCTGGTCAGTGATGGTTAGGTATTGGGCCATCTCTTCCAGTTCTTCGCTGGTATGGGGCGGGTCTTCTGCCGGTTTTTGATGAGGAGCTGGGGTTGGCCAGAGGAGTCTATGACAGTCAGAAGGTACTCTTTTGAATAACCGTAGACAAAGCTGTCGGCTCCAAGCGGGGCTATCTTCAGGTCATATTCGTAACCGGTGCTGATCCTTATCACGGTTTCGCCCTGTACCCGGGAGTAAATTTGGTAGGGCATTTTTATTTCCTGCTGTCCGGATGTCATCAGATGTAATGGCGGTCAAATTAAGCCAGTTGTATTCTCCTCCATAATCATTCTTACCAGGGCTCACTCATTTTACGCCTGAAAGGGAAAAGCTGTTTACTAAAGGGCGTAAAAAGGCTATCATTGTCATCTTATCGGCGGTTAACTGGAGCTTCTTTTTCCTGTACTCAGGCAGCCATCGGGCCATAATCAGCCTGGTGCCCGGTCCAGGATATTCAGTCGGAAAATAGACGGCGAACTTTATGTTTCGGAATAGACCATGAAAAATAATAAGGATTGTCTCCTGGCGCTGATCATACTGTTTCTTTTCTCGAGTTTGGGGCTTCAGGCTGCCGGGCAGAATTCGATGGTCAAGCTGCAGGCGGTTCGGGTGGAAACATCGCCGCATCTCGACGGTGACCTATCCGACTTGGTCTGGGCTCTTGCTGTGCCTTTCTCCAGTTTCCTGATGGTGGAACCGGTGCCCGGGTCCGAACCGACCGAAAAAACGGAATTGCGCGTCCTCTTTGATGAGGACAACCTCTACCTGGGCATTTACTGTTATGATAGCGAACCGAAGCGAATAGCTGCTAACTCCCTGGCTCACGACCAGACAGGCCGCAGCCATGGGGGCTGGTGGGGAATGGGACGTCAGACAGCCAGCACCAGCGATGATGTGGTCAGGGTGTTGATTGACCCCTTTCTGGATAAAAGGAATGCTTATGTCTTTTACATCAATGCCAGAGGGGCCCGGAGTGAAGGCCTGGTCTCTGGGGGCAATGCCAGCCTCAACTGGGATGGCATCTGGGAAGGGAAAGCTCGTATTCTTTCCGACGGGTGGTCAGCTGAAATTAAAATCCCCTTCAAGTCCATTTCTTTCAAAAAGAACCTGCCGGCCTGGGGTCTTAATGTCGAAAGATACATCCCCAGAAAACAGGAAACCATCCGGCTTTCTGGAATTTCCCGCGATGCCAATTTTAATAACCCGATGGTGGCCGCTGAGCTGGAAGGAATATCTGGCATCAAACAGGGGCTGGGAATAACCATCAGACCTTATGGGCTGGTAGCTGCCCAGAATGACCGACTGGTTGACAATAAATACCTCTGTAAAGCTCAGGGTGGTCTGGATGTTTACAAGAATATCACCCCGAACCTGGTGGCGGCTCTGACCTACAACACTGATTTTGCCGAAACCGAGGTGGACGAACGCCGTCTCAACCTGACCCGCTTTCCGCTCTTTTTTCCGGAAAAAAGAATGTTTTTTCTGGAGGGTTCTGAGACTTTTAACTTCAGTTCCAGCATCAGCTTCTTTCCCTTCTTTAGCCGGCGAATCGGCCTTTATCAGGGGCAGCAGGTGCCGATAAATTTCGGAGCCAAGCTTTTCGGCAAAGTGGGCAAATTCAATCTCTCGATGATGGATATGCTGACCGATGATTTTGGTCCTCTGCCGAAAAATAATCTCCTGGCTGGAAGGGTAACTTACGATTTTCTTTCTGAAAGCAAGATTGGAGTGATTTTTACCAACGGCAGTCCTGCTGGCGACCGAAACACTCTGGTAGGTTTTGACCTGAATTATTCCAGCTCACGCTTTGCCGGCAATAGAAATATCTGGCTGGCGGCCTGGGCAGTCTATAACTGGAATGACCGGGAGGGCAAACATCAGGGCTTTGGTTTGCGGGCTAACTATCCCAACGACCTGGTCAACGTGGAATCAACTTATGCTTATTACGGAGACGCCCTGGACCCCGGGCTCGGCTATCTGATGCGGCGTGGCATCCAGACTTTTTATTTGAAAATGTCTTACAACCCGCGGCCGAGCCGGGGCTGGCTTGACCGGACGGTGCGCCAGTTTTTCTTTGAAGTCAGCGGAGATTTTTACTGGAAACTTGATGGCACCCTGGAAACCAGTCGTCTGACCTTTCAGCCTCTTAGCTTCAGGACTGAAAGCGGAGAAAGGTTCGGTGCCAGTGTGGTGGTCAATCATGACGTTCTGCCCTATGATTTTGAAGTAACCAGAGGAGTGGTTCTGCCAGCCGGTCCTTATGATTTTACCAACCTGAGACTGAGTTTCAACACGGCCACCTTCCGTCCGCTGTCCTTCGACCTTAGCTATACCGTTGGCGGATTTTATTCCGGGCATTACGGCGATTTTAGCGCCGGGCTGACCTACCATTTCCGGGGAAACCTGGACCTGTCGTTCAACACCAACCTGGTACGGGGAACCCTGCCCCAGGGAAAAATAAACGAGAAC
>DMVN01000131.1 GCA_003476685.1 Acidobacteriota bacterium
ATCACAGCGATGGAAATGAGGAAGATGAGAAGGCTGTAATATTGAAAGTAAATATTGTTGATAATCCACAGAAAGGAGCCTTCCGGATAACGAAAGCCGGGTATCAATTTAACCGGAGTGTCCACAGCCAGACGAAATAAACCAAGGACAAATCCGGTGGACAGTGCGGCCAAACAGCCCTTGGCGTTTAACCTCTTACTGAGGATACCGGCAAAGAAAACGACAAAAATGGGCGGAGCCAGATAGGCCTGAACCCCCTGCAGATAATCGTAGAGTCCCTTGCCGCCGCGAATAACCGGCAGCCAGGCCAGGCCGATGAGCACCATCACCGTGGTGGCAATCCGGCCGACGTGGACCAGACGTTCCTGAGAAATATTCTTCTTAATTCGCGAATAAAAATCTATGGTAAAGAGAGTGGAAGAGGCGTTAAAGACCCCGGCCAGAGAGCTCATCAGGGCGGCTAGCAGACCAGCCACGACAATGCCCCGAACACCGATGGGCAAGACATGGGCCACCATCAAGGGAAAGGCTTGTTGGGCCTGGTCTCGGATAATTTGACCATCGGGTCCTATCAACTGTTGCTGAAGCGCGGGTATTTTCCCGCTCAAAGCCAGTCCGTAGCAGATGATTCCGGGAATGATGAAGATGAAGACCGGCAGTAGCTTGAAGTAGGAAGCCGCAATGGAACCGCGCCTGGCCTGGGTTTCATTTCTGGCGGCCAGGGCTCTCTGGACAATGTACTGGTCGGTACACCAGTACCACAGACCAATGATCGGCGCGCAGAAGAGCATACCAAGCCAGGGATAGTTGTCATTGAAATACCAGGCCATCCGACCTGCTTCTTTAACTGGAGCCCAGGTGCCGGCCACCCCGTGAGGGATGAGCGGTTTCCAGAGGTTGAACATCTCCGACCCCACAATGGACCGCAGTTCTGACCAGCCGCCTATGGCTTGCAGGCCGAAAATCGTCACCAGGGCTGAGCCAATGATCAGCACTATGGTCTGGATGGCTTCGGTGTAGGCCACGGCGCTCAGCCCGCCGAGCACGGTGTAAATGCCGGTGATTATGATCACCAGGAAGGAGCCAATCCAGAAGCTATCCAGCCCGAACCAGTGGATTTCTGGCAGCAGCACCGAGAAAACCACCCCGCCAGCAAAAACACCGACCGCAATTTTGGTCAGGACGTAAGCCACAAGGGAAATAGCCGAGAGTACGGTCCGGGCGTGAGGTGAAAATCGTCGCTCCAGGAATTCGGGCATGGTAAAGACCCGCGAACGCATATAGAAGGGGACCATAACCCAGGCCAGGACTAAGAGGCACCAGGCGTGCAGTTCGTAATGGGCCATGGCCACACCGTCGGTAGCTCCGGAACCGGCCAGTCCAACCAGATGTTCCGAACCTATGTTAGAGGCAAAGATTGAAGCCCCAACGATAAACCAGCCTAAATGCCGGCCGGCCAGGAAATACTGATCGGTAGTCTTTTCTTTTTGTCGTTTTATTGTCCACCAGGCAATACCCGCAATCAGGGAAAAATACCCGGCAATAACCACCCAGTCAATCCAGTTCAACATCATGAGAAAACCTCCTTGGAGTAGCCTTTTAGATACCCGACTTTAAGGTTAACTCTGATAGATTGGCAGATCTTTGAATAGATGATTTGAAAGGCAGAAAGGTAAAGAGCAGGCCTGACCAAAAAGCTTGCAGCCTGGGTTTTCAGGCAATGGGGCAGGTTACCAGTAGATATTTCAGCTAAAGAACCTGGAGATTCACTTTTGTCTGGTAATTTCTTTATCAAACCCAAGATATGTTCCTGCTCACTAGAAACATTTTTATCTGTTTTATCTCTGTTTGATCAGAGAGATATATTACATATTTGAAAAATTCCAGTCAAAAGATTTTTTTAAGGCGAGACAATCCGTTCTGCCATTCTTTAATGGAATCGCCTATCAGGTTGACTCCTAAAAAACAGGTGATCTTTTCTATGCTTTTTCCCAAGTTTCTATTGTTGTGACATAAAATGCCATCGGGCTGAGGATTAAGACCTTGTTGAGGATAATAATTTTTTTGTTGTTGCCAGGCAAAGTATTTTTATTGTAAAAGGACAGTCAGGAGTAAAGAAGATGGGTAAATATCAAAAGCCTGACGATAAGCCCGGACAGGTCCGGTGCTGTCCGGCGGGTGGACTGAGCTCAGGCGCGAAATCCACAGTGTCGCGCCGGAGTTTTTTAAAAGGAGTTGGCTTGACGACGCTGGGAACGCTGGGATTGAAAAATGTCTCCTGGAAAGGCCTGGCGGCCGAAGCCTCTGCTTTTCCTGAAGAGCAATTGGCTGAGTTCCGGACGGCCCTTAAAGTTAAGCCGCTTCTTATCTATGATACGCCAACCCGCGCTCCGCAAACCAGCTGGCGGGCCTGGGGTGGAATTCAGACCCAGCGGGAGGCCGAAGAAGAAATGGCCAGAATCAGGGGTGAGCTTTCCGCCTTAAAGAAAAAAGCTGATTTCCCGCTGGAGTTTTTACCGTTTTCAGGGGCCAAAAGTCCGGCTGAAATAGACAGGCTAAAAGAAGAACTGGATGCGGCTGATGTGATTATCGTCTATGCCGCAGGTGGCTGGCTGGACAGGTTCAAGAAACTGGAAGAGACCGGAAAGGAACTGATCTTTTTCTGCCGGCACAGGTCGGGCCCCGTCTATTTGTGGTATGAAATCATCAGCCCGCGCTATTTAAGACAGCACACCGACCATCTGGCTCTGGACCGGGTTGACGACAGCGATGTGGTCATAGATAGCCAGGAAGAATTGCTGTGGCGGTTACGGTCGCTCGGCGGCTGGCAGAATACCATGGGCACCAAGATTATCGCGGTTGGCGGGCCGGATGCCTGGTCCCAGCCGCAGGGAGTGGTGCCAAAGCTGGTGGAGAATAAATGGAAGTTTGAAATTATCACGGTTTCTTATGACGAGCTGGGCCGGATTATAAAAGAAGCTAAAAATGATTCGACAGTCGTCAAGAAAGCCCGGCAGAGAGCCAGCGAATATCTGAAGCTGGCGGGCACAAAACTGGAAACAGAATTAAGTTTTGTCCAGAATGCCTTCTTGCTGGAAGATGTTTTCCTGGCGCTGATGAAGAAAGTTGGCTGCCGGGCGATAACCATCAACGGCTGTATGGGCACCATCATGCCCCTGGCTGAAACCTCAGCCTGCCTGACGCTGAGCCTTCTTAATGATGCTGGTTACCTGGCTTTTTGCGAATCGGATTTTGTGGTCATTCCGGCCGGGGTTTTACTCCACAACATTTCCGGCCGGCCGGTTTTCCTTAACGACCCGACTTACCCGCATGAAGGGATAATTACCCTGGCTCACTGCACGGCGCCGAGGAAAATGGATGGGAAAACCCTGGACCCGGCCAGAATTCTGACTCACTTCGAATCGGATTATGGTGCGGCCCCGAAAGTTGAGTTCCGTCAGGGCCAGGTGGTGACCAACATAATTCCTGATTTTGCGGCCAAACGCTGGGTGGGGCTGAGCGGACGGATTGAAGAAGCGCCTTTCCTCCCTATCTGCCGCTCGCAGATTGAAGTCAGCTTCAATAAAGACAGCGAGCTTCTGGCGCGGCGGATGCCCGGCTTCCACTGGATGACTGCTTACGGGGATTATATCAGGGAAGTAGGCTATGCCCTGAGGCGCGTAAAGATTGACTGGGATTGCCTGTGATAGCGGGCAGCCTTACCTGGCCAGAGCGGCAGAAATTTTGGACCAAAGCCTGGGCCGGCGCGAGTCAGGTTCACCGTTACCCGGCCCTGTTTTAAGAATTTGACTATTTCCCCTGAGAGTTTTATTATTATCACAGAAGGGCAGGGCGAAGATCTGAGAGGCCCATAACAACCATAGTTTCACCTTCTATTTAGGGGCCAAGAAAGGTCATCCTTAGGACCGGCTAAACCTCATGACCCAGAATTGTCCGAAATGCGGTGCCCCCAATAGTGAGACCCAGAAATTTTGCGGCGAATGCGGAACTCCGCTTTCCTCGTCGGACGATTTTGATGTAGAACGGACCCTGACCATCTCGGCCGAGGAGGTAGCCTGGCCGGGAAAGGGCCAGCTGATTGCCGGCAAATATCAGCTCCTCCGGCAGGTGGGAAAAGGAGGAATGGGCTTAGTCTTTGAGGCCCAGGATGTCCGGCTGAAGCGTTCGGTCGCTCTCAAGTTTCTTCCGGCCGAGCTGCTGGGTGAGGAGCGGGCCAGGGAGCGCTTCATTCACGAAGCCCAGGCGGCCTCAGCCCTCGACCACCCCAATATCTGTACCATTTATGAAATAGGCGAGACCGATGAACAGCAGACCTTCATTGCCATGGCCTTTTATAAGGGGGAGAGCCTGAAGAGTCGTATCCGCCGCGGCCCCCTGAGCCCGGATGAGACAATAGCTCTGGCCCTGCAAATCGCTGAAGGCCTGGCTGCGGCCCACGCTAACGGGATTGTTCACCGCGACGTCAAGCCGGCCAATATCATTATTACTGAGGAAGGACAGGTCAAGCTGCTGGATTTTGGGCTGGCCAAGCTGGCTGGCGAGGCCCGTCTCACCCGGCCAGGAACGGTGATCGGCACGGTTGCCTACATGTCTCCCGAACAGTTAACGGGCGGGGAAAGCGGTGCCAGGACAGATGTCTGGTCGCTCGGGGTGGTTGTCTACGAGATGCTTACCGGCGGCCTGCCGTTTGAGGGGGATACCGAACCGGCCTGTGCCTATTCTATAATTCATAAGAAACTCCGGCCGATAAAAAGCCTGCCCCTGGAAATTCCGAGGGATCTGGCAGCCATAGTGGAAAAGGCGCTGGCCAAGGACCCAGAAGACCGCTTTGCCTCGGCCCGTGAAATGGCCGAAGCCCTGAAAGCCCTGGTGGAGGGCAGAAAATTTTACCAGGGAGCCAAGAAAAAATTCAGCCGCCGGGCTGCCGTCATGGGTATGGTGGTAATGCTGGCAGCTGCGGTGCTGATTGTCCCGGGCTGGCGCCAGCGTCTTAAACAATATGCCGGTCTAGGGCAGGCGGAAGAGAATAAGCAGCTGGTTTTACTACCCCTGAAATCGATTTCTGGCGCTGAGACCGAACAGCTGCTGGCTGATGGTCTGTCTGACTTACTTCACCGCCAGCTGGGTCAGCTGGCTTTCCTGGGAAATAAATCATGGGTCTCACCCCTTCGCTATACCGAAAGCTATGAAGTTCGCGAGGCGGCTGACGCCCGACGCCTCCTGGGGGCTGATCTCGTCCTGACCGGAACGCTAAGGCTGGCCGGGGAGATACTTACAGTTTCTGTAGACATAGTGGACGCAAAGACCCTTCGCCGGCTTAATAGTCTGAGCCAGACCGACAACCTGGCCAACATCTCGGCCTGGCAGGAAAACCTGGCTCTGGAAACTGCCAGGGCTGCCGGTATCCGAACTCTGCCCGGGGCCCAGGCCAGCCTGGCCCGGGGAGGCACCACTATGCCCGCAGCTTTTAAAACTTACGTTCGCGGCCGGGGGTTCCTTTCGCGGGAGGGATTGGATAATGCCAGGCTGTCGGCTGAAGTTTTAGAAGAAGCGGTTAAGATTGACCCTTCATTCTCTGAAGCCATGGTCGACCTCGGCCGGGCTTGTTGGTGGCTGTTTACTCTGAACGGGGAGGCTTCGCTGGTCAGCAAGGCTGAGACTTATCTTCAGGAAGCCCTGAGGCTGGGCGGGGCCGATGACCTGGCCCATCTGTCGCTCTCCCGTATCTACCTCGGCCTGGGTCGCTATGAGGAAGCTGTTCGTGAAGCCAAAGCCGTCAACCGTAATTCGGCCTGGTTTTTCGACGCTTTGATTTACCTGGCCCAGACCCAGAGCCTTCAGAAGCGGTCAGACCTGGCCGAAGCAGCCTACCTCGAAGCCTTACACCTGCGTCCTGATTACTGGGTAGGCCTGAGCTACTTAGGTCTGTTCTATTTTTACCAGGGGCGGCTGGACAAAGCCAGGGATGTTTATCTGGAGGTAATTCGGGTAGCTCCGGATAACATCAACGGACTCAATAACCTGGGCGGGACATACTTCAAGCTCGGAGACGACCTCCGGGCCGAGGAGATGTTTGAGCGGTCCAACGCCATCAAGCGCAATCCCGATGCCTGTTCCAATCTCGGGTATCTGTATTACTATCGCGGGCGCTATGCAGATGCTGTGGCCATGAGCGAGTCGGCCCTGACCTATGAAAAAAATGACCCGATGCTGTGGGGCAACCTGGCCGATGCCGCCCATTTTGTTCCTGGATATGAGGAAAAGTCCGAACAAGCCTATGACCGGGCCATAGAACTGGCTGAAAAGAAGCTGGCTTCCGACCAGGGCAATGCCGGGTTGCGTTCGAGTCTGGCTGTTGGCCTGGCCAAGAGACAGAATGCCGCCCGGGCTCTGGCTGAGATCTCAGAGTCCCTGAAAATTAAGCCG
>DMVN01000063.1:0-11558 GCA_003476685.1 Acidobacteriota bacterium
AGGTCCTTCTTGGTAACGGCCAGCAGGCAGGGCAACCCGGATTTCTTGATCTCGGCCGCCAGGTTTCTATCCTCATCTGTTATTTCCCGGGACCCATCTACCAGGAATAGAACCAGGTCCACTTCTTTGAGGGTACCGGCCACCTGGGAGTTGAGAAAAGTGCCCAGGGCATCCCGGGCCTGGTGGAATCCGGGGGTGTCAACAAATATGATCTGGGCTTCTGGCCGGTTCAAAATGCCCCGCAATTTGAACCTGGTGGTCTGGGGCTTTTCTGAGACTATGCTCACTTTCCTGCCAGCCAGGGCATTGATCAGGGTGGATTTACCGGTATTGGGTTTGCCAACCACGGCCACAAAACCGGATTTCATCAAACACCTCCCCGCCTAAGTTCACATAGGCCAGGAATAAGAGGAGGCTATATTTTTAAAATATATAGAGGCAAAAGACAATATTCTGTCGGCTCGAAAAGCAAACCGGTCTCAGTGTTTCTCGTTACCTGAAGAGGCAGCCTTGCCTCCCGAAGAGCGCTCGCTACCCGAACTCCTGGAAACCGAGCCAGTGCGACTGGCGGCACTGGCGCTGGAAGCTGAGCTGCCGCTGGAATAGCTACCTGAAGCAGCTGGTCCGGAACCCCCGGCTGGTGCGTACTGGACCAGACCCTGAGGTGTAATCCTGAGCCTTTCCTGCCTGGCTTCCCTGGAGGTTATACCGAGTTCAGGAGAGACCACGGCATTTCTGGAACTATCGTAGACTATCCTGATGCCGAGCTGTCGAGCCGTCCGCAGGTCCGGGTTCCAGTCGCGGAATCTCACGCTGGAACTAGCAGGAAAGCGAGTTGTCGGCCGGCTACTGCCGCCGGTTACAGTCTCCGCCCCGGATTTCATCTGGGCAGCTTGGTCCGGCCGTCCAGGCTGCTGCTTTTCTACTGGCGTTATTCTGGTCATCCTGGATTCAGAATCAGCCACCGAACCGGCCTCTGTCCGATTCCTGGTTTCCAGAAAATGGAAAACGGCTCGGTTCCAGGCTGGCACGGTCCCCCGGACCAGTCCGGTCCTTCCTGTTTCAGCCTGAGTTTGTTTTATTTTTCCGGCAACTTCACTGACCGGTATCTTTCTGCTGGCCAGATTGGGGGCACTAATGTCTTCAGGCTTGACCACCATCGGTTCGGGCGGTCTGGCTGAAATTCTTTTCAGCACTTCCTGGTCACCCCTGTCTATGGCTTTAGCCAGGCCGGCCACCATTCTTTTATAGCTGTCGGGGATGGCGGCGTTCTGGCTCTGCGGTTTTTTCAGCTGGTCTTTGGTAATCTTGTCAATCCTGCGGAGGGCTGGCTGGTCTAAACCATCTCCGGGCAGTATCCCCGAGCCGCCCGTATAATAAGCGTCCCAGTAGCCGTAGGGATAACTGTAGCCATAATAATAGAGCCAGTCGTAAAGAAACCACGGCCTCCAGGTGTAATAGCCGAAATAAAAATCCCAGACGGCCCAGGCCGGAGCAAAAGCCGAGCCTGGAATCCAGACCCAGCCTTTCTTCTTATCCCATTGCCAGATGCCCAGGTGATAGGGCACCCAGCCCCAGGGTTCGGCCGGAACCCAGAACAGCTGCCCGTTAAGATAGGTCCAGTTTCCATAGTAATACGGGCTCCAGTTGCCCCAGGGATAATAATCATTGTAAAAGGGACGCCAGACATAGCCCAGGTAATCGTCCCATATCCATTCGCCGTACTGGTTGGAGTAAAACTGGGCGAAATAGAAAACCGCCGGAGGAAGCTTCTGAATCGGTTTCGGCAGAGGAGTGAGGCCCCGGTGCAAGTCCAGGAAATGCTTGTTCAGTTCAGCATTCCAGGTCTCAAAATCAGCCAATTCCGGAAAACTTTCCCTTACTTGAACCTGATGTCTGTAATCGATTATCAGACTGGTTCCTTTTTTGGCTGAAAACGATGTAAGCTCGGCGCTGGAAGGACCATAAAGCAGGCTGGCTTTGCCCCCCACAACCGTCAGCCAGGTTTCTCCCTCATCGGTCACCCGGGCCATCAGCACCGTCTTGTTCTTCATTTTCAGGGCAGTGTTGGGGGTCAGCAACTGAAAAATTTCCCAGGAATTATAGGCGGTGTACATCAGGTAAACCTGGCCCTTTTCCAGGAGCAGATTTGATAACTGGTCATCGGAGCTGAGGCTCTGGGCCATGATAGTCTCGATTTTAAGCCTGGTATCGGTCCCCAGCCGGATAATGGTGCCGCTGTCGAACTGAATTTCGCAGGGCTTGTCATAGGTGATAATCAGGTCACCCGGCCCCAGGGGAAAGTTTAACCGGCCGGCTTCAGGTTGGACCAGCCCGGCCCTGATAATCTCGGGAGCCCGGGTCCCGGGTTCTTCTGGAACATAGCTTATGAAACCGTAGTAGAAATCCCGCTCACCGTTGACCAGAGTATAGTGCTTGTTGGCGGCCAGGGCTGGCTGCCATAACCATAACCCTAAAACCCCTATTATCAGTAATAATTTTATTCTTTTCATTTTTGCACCCCGTATATTATACAGCATAATTCGTGCCAGGTCCGGTTCCGCTGCTCTGCCCGTTAATGGCACTGAGCCCGTCCCCTGGCTGTCCTGTTCTCGTTACTCCTGACACCTTTATAATACACCCGGAATGGAGAAAATAACCAAGGTTTCTGAAAAATCAGGCCGGGCAATGAGAGTCAAGCCGGAGGCCGGGGTCCTATTCTCTCAGAATAAGCTCGAGGCGGCAACGATTTATGGTTTGGGAAAAACTCAGTATTATCTTGCCTGTTTATTAAGAATAGGGGTAAAATGATGTTGAGATGGCCAAGTCAGGCAGATTAGAAGAGCAGATTTACCGGCACCTGCCTGGAGTTATTGCTGTTCTGATTGCCATCTGGCTGCTTTTCCCTTTCATTAAAATTGACCGGTCAGATTATGCCCAGGGCAAGATTCTGGTCTACCGGCTGGCCTTCGGCCTGATGATCATGATCATCATGCTGGGCAAAATGGGCTTCGATGTGTTCTTCCCCCAGGGCATAGCCAGGCCGGTCTCCAACACCAAATCGGTGCTTTTCCTCATCCTGGGGATACTGCTGCTGGCCTTCGTGATTTACATCATCATCCAGGCTGGGGCTCTGTTCATGAGCAGCTACCCGGACACCTCAGAATTTAATCAGTAGTTCCCGGCTCTCTGTTCGTTCCTGATTTCCCTGACTTCAAGGGTGGTTGGGGTTATGCTTCAGCAGTAGCCCGGGCTCAAATCAAATCAAGCAGGATTATCACTCCCTACAGCTCACACTAATGAGTCATTTCAAACCCGATTAATAACTAAGGAAAAGGAGCCAGAACCTCCTTCTCAAATTAGATAGTTGTCCCGACTGCGCCCAGAATGATCTGGTCGCAAGGCAAGCAGCCAATCAAGTTAGCTAGCCGATTCTACGATAAAAAACCGATCAATGGAATCGCTGATGAAGTCGACCATCACCAGCTGGGATCTGAGGCTTACTTGAAAATTTCTTTATTTCTTACCATCAGGCAGATAGCCACCAGCAGGTACAGAGCGGCTACCAGGCCCTCGGTTAAGGGCCTGAGCTCAAAAAGCTGGCCGGTGAAATTTATCATAAAATGAAAGAGAATGGCGGCCAGGGTGCTCCGCCGGTTTTTCAGAAAAAGGTAGGTAAAGATAACCGACTTGGGAAAAAGGTCGATGAAGTAAAAGGCCAGAAACAGGGGATCCTGGGTTTTAGCCTGCAGAGGATAACCTTTCACCAGGAAAAGAGGAATATGCCAGACAGCCCAGACCAGACCAATCAGCAAACTGGCCCTTAACCCGGACATCCGGTCCTTGAGCTTATCCAGCCAGTAGCCGCGCCAGCCCAGCTCTTCTGGAAACGGTCCGATGAAAAAAGTGTAGAAAATAAAAACCAGAATGGAAGGAAGATGAGCCCGGACCTGGGGCACGATCTTAAACTGGCTGAGCGACTCCCCGAAAATAAAAGAGCCCAGCATCGCAATGACGGTGATCATCACCGGTAGCAGAAAAATCAGCCGGTAGCTACCACGGCTGATAAGAGTGGGGTCAATCACTCTCCGCCAGTAATCCCAGTGATATTCAGCCTCTTCGCTCAAAAGGATAAAGGCCAGAGCCACCACCGCCGGGGCCAGCAACCCGGCCAGCAACAGGACTTTGACCGCCAGGTTTTCCATACCCCGCCCGGTGGAAACCGCCAGCCACCAGGGAGTCCAGGTCAGGACCAGGACCAAAGGAATGTATAAAAGAGGGTTGATCTGAATCTTTTTCGAAAACATCATCCACTCCTTAAAGAGGCCCGGCTTTTCTAAAATATAAAAAAAAACGCAGAGAATAAAGAAAAATTTTCAAGACCGAAAAGAAAGCCGGACGTCTCAGCCGAAATCCGGGATGACTTCTGGTAAAATAAACAGGACCGACTCCCGGCCACTGTGGCGGTAATAGCCCGGTAGACATTGGCCGGTTCAAGTTGAGGGGAGAATTGTTTGGTGTTCAGGAGCTGGCTATATCCAATTAATGGCTGCCCCGGGTTGAAAAATATAGTATGATTGGGGTGTATTGATATACTGTTGACTGTAGAATTGTTCAGTCTTATTCATATAGATGTAAAAAACCAGGCAACTTAAAGGGAGCAACGAAAATGAAAGCTGTCCTGTTAACCGGCCTGCGTCAGGCCCAGCTTCAGGAAAAACCCGAACCTGAATTGCCCGAGCAGCACTGGGTGCTGCTCCGGACTAAGGTCGCCGGAATCTGCGGCAGCGACCTCCATTATTTTATCTCCGAGTCAGTCGGCGGGGAAAAAGTTCCCTATCCCTGCCTCGTTGGTCACGAGTGTTCGGCCGAAGTGGTGCGGGTGGGAAGTGCGGTGCGACAACTGCAGCCCGGTGACCGGGTGGCAGTCGAGCCTTCAATTTCCTGCGGGGTCTGTGATCAGTGCCTGGCCGGCCGTTTCCATACCTGTCGGAAAATTAAATTCCTGGGACATCCGGGGGAACTCGATGGTTGCCTGGCTGAGTATTTTGTCATGCCGGCCGGGAATCTGATAAAACTGCCTCCGTCCATAACCCTGGAGGAAGCCATGCTGGCCGAACCCCTGTCGATTGCCCTGCACGCCCTGAACCTGGCCGGACTGGGGCCTAACGACAGGGTGGCCGTGCTCGGAACCGGCCCCATCGGACTGTGCCTGATTATGCTTTTAAGGCACCAGGGTCTGAGCCAGATTTTCGCCACCGACCGTTCAGAAGCCAGAGTCAGGGCCGCCCTCCAGGCCGGGGCCAGCTGGGCAGCCAGCGTGGAGCAGGAAGATGTTGTTCAAGAAATCCTGTCCCGCCAGCCACTGGGCCTGGAAGCGGTCTTTGAAGTCAGCGGCGACCAGGAAGCCATTGACCAGTCCGTGGACCTGGTTCGACCCGGAGGCCGGATTATCCAGGTGGGAATTCCAGTCCCGGAGAGGGTGTCTTACCAGATAGCCCGCTTACGACGGAAAGAGGTTACCATCATAAATTCCCGGAGGCAGAACCGCTGCCTGGAGCCGGCCCTGGAATTGATTCAAGATAAAAAAATTGAAGTCAGCTGGTTGCTGACCCATCGTTTCCGGCTGGAAGAAGCCCAGCAGGCTTTCACCACCGCCGCCGACCGGCTGGATGGAGTGCTGAAAGCTGCTTTCGTCCTTTGATGAGAAACGGGGCAAATGAAAAATTGACAGCCCGCCTCACGCTGTTCAGTTTAGTTCAGTTCCCAGGCTGGTGGCGGCTCCAGTCCTGACCGCGATTCCAGTTAAAAAATGAAACCCACCAGAACCGAAGCCCTGGCTCCCCCGATCTTAAAATTTACATCTTCATAGGTATCGCTGGCCGTGCAGTAACTGCCGTTTAAGCCAAAAAGAACAAATTTTTCCTTGAGGTACAGGCCAGCTTCCACCAGGAATCCCAGTTTGTTGCCGCTGACCTTGATCCCCATAGCCTCTTCTTCATAGGTGGCCGAGGCCACCCCCGCGCCAATAAAAGCCTTAAGATGCCTGTTCAGGTAAGGGAAGTAAGCCAGTCCCCCGCCAAAAAATTGCTGTTTGGAATGAGCGGGCTCATTCAGTTCCGGGGTTAAACCATCCCGGCTGAAAGTGGAAAACATTCCATAAATATAGATGTCGCTGATGACCCGGAAGCCCAGCTTGAATTCCGGCACCATTATCTTATTTCCGTAGACCTCTTTGTAGCCTGAATCGGCCGGAAAAAGATAACCGTAGCTGAATGACAGCAGCACCGTGTCGGCTCTCAGGGCCGGAGTCAGGGAAAACAGGAAAACTAAACCCAAAAGTATTAAGGACCAGTGAGCGGGTCTGATTATTTTGTTCATGCTGCACCTTTTCATTTATCTATTATCTATTATTTTTAGAATTCTTTCTCGGAGCCTTTCCGGTCCGGTCCTCTGCTCCGAGGAAGAGACAATAACCCGGCCGTAGCAGTCTACGGCCTGAATGGTATAAAGATAACTCTGGTCTGCTTCCAGATATTTATCAATGTATACGACCTGACCGGAGGAGAAGTCCGTTTCGCTGAAAGTCTGGACAATCTGCGGAGTCGAACCACCGCCGGCCGGCTGCCTGGTCAGCCGGTAGCTATCGACATTAAAGGGCGCGGCTTTGCTGACCTGGATGGTTATCCGGGCATAACTGCGACGCAGTATCCAGGCCCTTTCCACCTTTCTTTCAACCTGGATATTAAGATTTATCTCAGGAATATAACCCGTTCCGCTCAGAGTGAGCAGGGCCTGGGGTGTGAAGGGGTCGTTGGAATTGATGCCAAAGGTCGAGGTCAGGGGCCCGGTGTTATAAGCATCGAAGCGGAAGGTCACCGCCTGGCTGCTTCCGGCCGGAATGACCAGGGGGAAAGCACTGGTCCGGCAGGAAAAATCCGAGGCCCCAGAAACACGGCTGATGCTGTTGACCAGCAAGGGGCCGTCTCCGTCATTATAGATGGTCACCGCCAGGTCGGCCTGGGTGCAGATATTCACCGAGCCAAAATTCACCACAGAAGACGACAGGCGCAGGGCCGGGTTGGCTCCGGCCGTCATTCGAACTGAATAAACGGGCCCGGTGCCGCTTTCCACCAGCATACTCATCTCTGTGGGCGTTCCATCATACCTGACCGTGGCCGGGTAAGTAGACGGTCCGAACACCGCACCCACCCGGTAAAAATCGGTTGAATTAAAACCACTGATACCCAGCTCGATTTCATCCAGGCCATCAGCCTGGATAAGCCTCAACAGTTTGTGCTCGGTGTAGGAATTGTCATAGAGAAAATTGGTGCCGTAGGAATTGAGTCTGGCGTCCACGTGCCAGACGGCCAAGCCCACGTTTCCTCCGTTGATGCTTACTAGCCTGGAGTCGTTCCTGGTGGCATACCTGTTCTGCACCAGGAAGTATTCGTTGAAAATATCGCCGCTGACCGCCCCGGGGAAGAAAATCAGGGCTTCGGGATAATCACCGCTGGCTCTCAGAGTATAAACCTGGCTGCCGGAGCTGAAAACGGCCGGGGTCAGCCAGTCCAAAACAAACTTGGAAAAAGCGTTGTGGTCGTAACTGTTGGCATCCATCATATCAAAGCCACCCACTCCACCCTTCGGTCCCACCGAGGCGTCATAATCATAATAATCCGGAAGTCCCAGGGCATGGCCGGTTTCGTGGATGGCCACCAGCGGGGTGAACTGTCCATAGGGATAGTT
This sequence comes from Acidobacteriota bacterium, assembly GCA_003476685.1. GTDB lineage: Bacteria > Acidobacteriota > Aminicenantia > Aminicenantales > Saccharicenantaceae > Saccharicenans. The sequence goes on from DMVN01000063.1 coordinate 7,750, forward strand.
ATAAAGCTCCCACTGCCAGGAATATCTCCTCAGCCTCTTACCATCCAGCACATAACTGCTGTCGCCAAAAGTTGTCTGGTAGCCCCACCAGAAGGAAGCCCACTCCCCGTGGGGGCCAGTCCAGAAAACCAGGAAATAATCGATGTAGCCATCGTTGTCGTTGTCGTACTGGGAAAAATCGTGCCCCTGGCCGTCGTAGTAGTTCAGGACTTCTTTAATCAGCGCCTGGCGGCCCTGGGTCGTTTCTTCCACCTGCGACCGGTTGTAGGCCGTCGTGTACCAGCCGAGGACGTTGCCCTGAATGTCCAGCTGGCTGTAGGAGGCCCGCGAATAATAAGCCCTCATGGTTTCATAGGGATAATTGGAGTCGTAAACGTCTTCGGTCCCGAAGAGTTTCTGGGCGATAAAATCGGCGCTGGTGATGGGAGCATAATCCTGAAAAGCAATCAGGATAGCCAGGACCTTGACCTGACCCCGGGTGGGCATCCCGCGGCGATTGGGAGGCGGAGCCAGCAGCCGGCCAATCTGTTGTGGGCTGTAACCCTGAGCTTCCAGAGCCAGGCGCTTAACCCGGTAATTCAGGTGGGCCACTACCTCCGGGTCCATCCGGTGATTGCCGATTTCTCTGGCGGCCGCCACCCGGGCGGCATAACTGCCATCCTGCTTGTATTTTTGAATTTGTTCTCTGGTGGGCGGCTCCAGAGCTGAGAGCCCGACGGATATCACCAGGAGCAGAAAGACAAGAAAAACGAAAACTCTTTTTTCTGTCAACATCACATTGACTCCCCTCTTCACTTTTTCTCAACCTTAACTCTATTATCCTGATAGAAATCGGGCTGTCAAATAATATTTTCTTTCAGGTTAAGACATGGTATCCAGTTTAAGGGCAGTCTCTGGAAGCGGCGGGACGGCAGTCAGGCGATTGGAGCTGAGCCAGGTGGGGGTTAAAAATTTACAAAGCCGGGAGCAGGTGCGCTTGGCTTTTCCAATCTGAATTATCTTTTTACTGATAAAGATAATTTCTGGGTCGGGCTCCGAAGGCCAAACTCCTGACACTTAAATTAGCGGGAGTCAGGGATGGGAGTGTTCTTTTCCAGAGAAGTGCGTCTCTTAAATTTTCTTTGTTGATAATTACCAGATTTGCTTATAATATCCCTGATTTGCGCCGCCGGCTCAAGGGCCGGTTAAGAGGAGTTAAAGATGCAACTTCACTGGTTGGACCTTTCAGTCTTTATTCTCTTCTTCATCGTGGTGGTTTCGGTCAGCATGTACAAAAGCCGCAAGGAACGGACCGGCACTGACTTCTTCCTGGCCGGTCGGGGACTGGTCTGGCCGCTGATCGGCTTTTCGCTGATTGCGGCCAACATCTCCACCGAGCATTTTGTCGGCATGTCCGGGCAGGCCGCCGGAGTTGCCGGGATGGCTGTGGCCAGCTATGAATGGATGGCCGCCATAACCCTGGTTTTCGTGGCCCTGTTTTTCCTGCCGAAATTCCTTCGTAGCGGCATCTACACCATCCCTGAGTTCCTGGAATACCGTTACAACCCGGCCGCCCGCGGCATCATGGCCTTCTACATGATCCTGATGTACACGCTGGTCAGCATCGCGGCTGTGGTCTATACCGGAGCCCTGGCCCTTCATACCATCTTCGATTTCGACCTGGTAAAAGCGGTCTGGCTGATCGGCATCATTGCCGCCCTCTACACCACCTGGGGCGGGCTGAAAGCCGTGGCCTGGGCCGACCTGTTCCAGGGCTCGGCCCTGATCTTCGGCGGCCTGGTGACCATGGTCTTGGGTTTTAAGGCCGTGGGCGGGGTAGGGGCCTTCTTCGCCGCTAACCAGGACAAGCTGCACATGATCATGCCGGCCGACCACCCGGTCATCCCCTGGACCACCCTGGTCATCGGACTCTGGATACCCAATTTTTATTACTGGGGCCTGAACCAGTTCATCACCCAGAGAACACTGGCCGCCAAGAGCTTGAAACAGGGCCAGCTGGGCATTATGTTCGCCGCTTTCCTGAAATTACTCATCCCCTTCATCATCGTCATCCCGGGGATAATTTCTTACCAGCTTTACCGGGAACAGCTTCTGGCCCCCGGTCACACCACCGACCAGGCCTATCCTCTGCTCATCCGCAACCTGGTCGGGCCCGGGCTGAGAGGATTGATTCTGGCAGCCATTGCCGGAGCTGTTATCAGCACCCTCGGCTCACTGCTGAATTCGGTTTCCACCATCCTGACCATGGACCTTTACAAACGTCACCTGAAAAAAGACGCCAGCCAGGAATCCTTAATCAAGATTGGCCGGCTGGCTACCATCGTCTTCGTCCTGGCAGTCTGTCTGCTGGCACCCAAGCTGGGTGACCCCAGGTTCAGGGGCATCTTCAACTACATCCAGGAATTCCAGGGGTTCGTCTCACCGGGAGTGCTGGCTGCCTTCGTCTTTGGCCTGTTTATCAAGAAAACGCCCCCCGCGGCCGGGGTAGCGGCCCTGGTACTGTCCGTTCCGGTCTATGGCTTCTTAAAATGGCAATTCGGTGACATCGCTTTTCTCAACCGGATTGCTATTAATTTTATCGTCCTGGTTGTAGTTATGGCCATCATCACTCTGGTCAAGCCACTGTCGCAACCGAAAGAATTGCCGGTCCAGGAAAATTTTGATATGCGCTCCACCCCGGTGCTCAAGTACCTGTGCGCCGCCATCATCATCCTGACCATAACCCTTTACATAATTTTCTGGTGAGGGCCAAAGGAGATGGACAGAGCTTAACCCGGGGAAGATTGACCGATGAGACTGCCCCTGTCAGCAAAACTTCTAATCGCTGTCCTGGCAACCATAGCCGCCGTCCTTTCCAGCCAGGCGCTTTTAAGCCTCTGGGCTGGATCCGGTGATCAGGAAATTCTACCTTCCAGGAATTTTCAGATAATCGAGCCGGGGGATACGGAAGAAACTATAATCTTAAAAGCGGCACGGGTGGTACCCACCAGGAGGCAACTCAAGTGGCAGTTCAGAGAGCTGGCCGCCTTCATTCATTTTGGCCTCAACACTTTTACCGACCGGGAACACGGCGATGGCACAGAGAACCCTTCTCTGTTCCAACCGACAGCCTTCAACCCCCGCCAATGGGCCAGGGTCCTGAAAGAAGCGGGTTTCAGGATGATAATCCTGACAGCCAAACACCACGATGGTTTTTGCCTCTGGCCAACCAGAACCACAGATTATTCGGTCAGGAAAAGCCCCTGGCGGCAGGGACGCGGGGATGTGGTTAAAGAAGTGGCCATGGCCTGCCGGGAAGAAGGCCTGGACCTCGGTCTTTATCTTTCGCCCTGGGACCGGCACGAAAAAAGCTATGGGACGCCTCAATACAATGAATTTTTCCGCCGCCAGCTCAAAGAGCTGCTGACTGATTACGGCCCGGTGGCCGAAGTCTGGTTTGACGGCTACTGCGGTGAAGGCCCGGGTGGCCGGAAGCAGGAATACGATTGGAATTCCTACTATCAACTAATCAGAAAACTCCAGCCGGAAGCGGTAATTGCCATAATGGGACCGGATGTTCGCTGGGTAGGCAACGAAAGCGGCCTGGCCCGGGACAGCGAGTGGAGCGTCCTTCCCCTCGACCTTCCCGAATCTTCCCTCAATCTGCTCCGGGCTGGCCGGTCAACCCTGGAACAGGTCTTTCAGCCAGGGAATGTGATGGGTGAGGACCTGGGCAGCCGAAAGGTAATTACCAGGGCCAGGGCTCTCTTCTGGTACCCGGCTGAAGTCGATGTCTCCATCAGGCCGGGCTGGTTTTACCACCAGAAAGA
>DMVN01000063.1:11565-17737 GCA_003476685.1 Acidobacteriota bacterium
GGCAGGAATTCAGTCCTGCTGCTTAACGTACCCCCGGACAAAAGAGGCCTAATCAATCAGAACGACGTCCGGGCTCTCCGGGCCTGGCGGCAGCTCCTGGACCAGACCTTCAAACAGGGCTACATCAAAAAAACAGATGTCAGAGCTTCCAGCGAGCAGCCCGGGCACCAGGCCAGCCGCCTGCTGAGAAAGAATCCCGACGGCTGCTGGCTGGCCGCTCCCGGTCTGCCTCAAGCCTACCTGGAAGTTAGGCTCCAGGGATGGGGGCAGTTTGATTGTCTGGAGTTAAAAGAAGACATAACCCGGGGACAGAGAATTGAGGCTTTTCAGCTTGAGGCCTGGCTCGAAGGAAAATGGGTAGAAATTGCCAGGGGGACCACGGTTGGGTACAAGAGACTCCTGACTTTTCCGGCGGTTGCGACCGACCGGGTCAGGTTGATTATTTCCCAATCCAGGGGCCTACCCTGCCTGAAGACCTTAAATCTTTACAAACTGGCTGTTCCCGTCAATTGATCCAGCCTGCTGTCTAAACCTCCAGGAGCGCCAGCCCCGAGATTCTCCCTGTAATCCCCGCCCTATCCCGGAGGATTCCAGATAATCTGCAAAGTTCCGATATTATTTCTTAACCTGACATAAAACTGGTCCGTGCTGGGCCAGATACTTTAGTGAGATATTGGATTCTTTTGAGTAGTCCTGAACCTCAATCCCCTTATCGCTGAGAGGGTTTTAAGTTTTTCCCTTTAGCCAGGTTAGGCCTGGTGCCACCGACCTCAGCCCTGAGAGCAATTGACTGCCCAAAAACCTTCGGGAAAAGTTTCACTATTCCCCTTAACCTAAAGATAGCGTTGACAGAAAAGAGTAGCCGGCATTAATTTATACTTATCAGGAGGATAAGATGATAAAGAAGGCAGCAGTTATTCTACTGGTATTACTTCTTTTATCAGCTTGTTTTCCGGTCCAAAAAACAGGCTCGGCCGATGCTTTCGACCGCCATCTCCAGGCTGGTCTGACCCACATGCAGAAAAAAGATTTTACTGCGGCCAGGCGGGAATTCTTGCTGGCCCTTAACCTTGATCCCAGGTCAACCCGGATTCTCAATCTCCTGGGTTTAACCTATTTCCGGGAGCAAGATTATGACCTGGCTGAAATGTACTTTCTGCGGGCCATCAAAATAGACCCGGAATTTAATCTCGGCTATCTCAACCTGGGTGGCGTCTATGCCATGAAACAGCTTTATACCAGGGCCAGGGAATACTATGAACGAGCCCTGAGCCTGAACCCGGACCTGACCGCCGCCTATTACAGTCTGGGAGCCGTTTGTTTCCAATTAGGTGATGATCAGGCTGCTCTGAAATACCTTTCTCGCGGGCTAGAACTGGACCCCGATTTCCTGGAAAAACACCCGGACAGCCTGGCCGGGCTGCCGATGAAAGGCGGCTCCCTGGCCGACCTCTACTTTTCCTTTGCCCGCTTATACGCCAGCCACCAGGATGTGGACAGAACGGTTGAATACCTGAAAAAGGCCAAACAGGCGGGATTCAAAGACTGGGAAAGAATCGCCCGGGACTCAGAATTCGAAAAAATCAGGGAAAACCCGGTTATCAGGCAATTCCTGAAATGAACCTGGCAACTTTTTACCCCGGGCCTGGTTTTATTAAGCGGTGACCCATTAACAAGCCAGGAGGCCAGGGCCAGATTTCTTGACAGTATCCGCCCCTTGGTTTAGCATTTAGATGCCTTTGAGGCTATCTGATGACAAAGTTTCAGCCTGACAGGGAAAAAACATGATGAAAAAATTCGTATTATTTCTCCTGGTCTTCATACTTTTCCTGACCATGACCTCTGCCGGGGATAAGCAGTCGGATATCATCAAAGGACTTAATCCCAAATACCAGGACTGGCTGAAACTGGTCAACTACATCATCCTGCCGCAGGAAAAAGATGTTTTCCTCAAGCTGAGCAACGACCGGGAGAGGGACCTGTTCATCGAAACCTTCTGGAAGATGCGGGACCCCACACCCGGCACTCCCGAGAATGAGTACAAGGAAGAAATCATCAAGAGGTTTAACTACGTCAACAAGACTTTCCGAAGGGGCTCCACCCGGGAAGGCTGGCAGACAGATATGGGCCGCATCTACATGATCCTGGGTCCGCCCGAAAGCATCGAGCGCTTCGAGGGAGTCAACGGCATCGTTCCCTGCCAGGCCTGGACCTACCATGGAGACCCGGACAAGGGATTACCTCCTGTTTTTATTTTTATCTTTTTCCAGAGGCACGGGAGCATAGAATACAAGCTATACGACCCGATGATCGACGGCCCGGCCAGCCTGCTCCAGGATAAGCGCGGCCTGGACGGCCTGACCTATGAAGAATTGTATGATAAGATCATGGAGATTGCTCCCACCCTGGCCAATACCGCCATCTCTCTGATCCCGGGCGAATTCTCTTATGACTACGCTCCCTCCCCTCGCTATAACCTGATCCTGGCCGATATTCTGAACTCCCCCAAGAAAGACATCAATCCTTCCTATGCTACCCATTTCTTGAATTACAAGGGAGTGGTTTCAACCGAGTACCTGACCAATTTCGTCGATTCCGAAGCCATGGTCGAGGTCATTCCCGACCCGACTACCGGACTGAATTTTGTCCATTTCTCCGTAGCTCCCAAGAGCCTGTCGGTGGATTATTATGAACCCCGGAGCCAGTACTACGTTCCCTTCCAGATGGACGTCAGCCTCCGGTCCAAGGATAAGATAATCTTTCAGTACAACCGGAACATGTCGGTTTATTTCCAGGAATCGGACATCGGCCGCATTAAAGGCAATGGGCTGGCAATTGAGGACTCCTTTCCGGTCGCCGAAGGCTCCTACCAGTTGACCGTTCTGCTGCGGAACCCGGTATCCAAGGAATTTACCATCCTGGAAAGGCAGATTGAAGTGACTGAGCCAGGAGACCAGCCCCGACTGGCCGGGCTGGTGGTCGGTTACCGGACAGAAAAATTCGCCAGGAACCAGCACCTGCCATTCAAGGTAGCTGAAACTAAAATCCTGGTCGACCCCAAAAACACCATAGCCGCTTCGGACCTGCTGACGGTGAGTGTCAATGTTATCAATCTCAGCGAAACTCTCAGACAAAGCGGAAAAATCAAGCTCGACCTTAAGGGACTGGGACCGAACAACCAGCTGACCAGGACCCTTGAGATCAAATTAAACGAGAAGGACTTCAGCCGGATTAACAACTATTTCAGGGAAATCCCGATCGCGGATTATGTGCCCGACTACTATGAGCTCAACCTCAGCCTGCTGGACGGCTCGGGAAACATCCTGGACCAGAAGAAGGGCACCTTTATCGTTTCCCAGGAAAAGGTCATCGGTCATCCTATCGTCCAGGCTAAGAGCTTCAACCTGAATAATCTCTTTTATTATTACTATATGCTGGCCAGCCAGTACGACAAACTGGAACAGCTGGAGAAAGCCAGCTACTACTACGAACAGGCTTTCCGGCAAAACCCGCAATTTCAGGAAGGGCTCAAAGATTACTGCCAGTTTCTGGTCAAAACCGGGCAGTTTGACCGGGTGCTGGAAATGGCCGAGGGGTTGAAGTCTGACGATAGGCAGGCCTTTGATTATCACCTGTTCCGCGGCCTGGCCTTCCTCGGTAAAAAAGACACCGGCCGAGCCCAGGAAGAGCTGCTGCAGGCAGTCCAGATTTATGACAGCGATACCCGGGCCCTGAATGCCCTGGGCCGCGTCTACATTCAAACCGGACAAAAAGAAAAGGCCCGGCAGGCGCTGGAAGCTTCCTTGCGGCTCAATCCAGAACAACCTGAAATCAGAAAGTTGCTATCGGAACTGGATAAAAGGTAAGAGCAGCCAAAAATAAAAACTCCTGCCTGCCGTTTATTCGAGAGGCAGGAGTTCAATTCTGTCTTAAATGACCCCAGGCGGACAGCGCCTGCTAATTCAATACTAGCTCAGAATCGGTAATTTATGCCAACCGCCACATCCAGGGTAGTTCTGTTAAAGGTAACCGGGTAAGCGGGGAAGGGATAAACCGAATCCTGTTTTTCATATTTCTTATAGAAAACATAAAGGGCGCCAAGCTCCAGGCTGAGCTTGTTGGTCAGATTCAATTTCAAACCGCCGCCGACCGAGTCGCTGGTGAGCTCGTGATTGATGTCATCCTGATATTCAGGCGCCAGGTCAAACTGGGTTCTCAGGTAGCCGGCGCTTAAGGTAACCAGGCGGCTCAAATCATATTCTAGCCCCAGGCCGAGCTCGTAAGTATTCTTATTGACCAGGGTTTCAACTCCTTCCCAGTTGGCACTCTTATCGAAGTAATAGCTGAAGGACAGTAAGCTGCGGAAAGATGGGGTAAAAGCATAGCGCAGACCCGCGGACAGGATGGCCGGGATATCGTTCCTGAATTTTTCGCCGTCGGGGAAAAGCCCGGTGTCATCAACCGTGGTCTTGTTGGTTAGCTCCAGCTTGGTGTTGAATTCATACTTCAGGCTGAAGGCCAGGGACTCGCTGGGAGTGAAACACAGGCTCAGGATGGGAGTAAAACCGGTGCCGGTCTGTTTGGCATTGACTGCTTTATCCGCAACCATAGCGGCATAGCCGGTCTGGCCGATGGACATGAAGAAATCATAGGCTGAGACCCAGTTGCCGCCGGGGTTGATCATGACATCGGTGATTGAACCTTCGTATTTATTGGTGGCCTGAATCAGGCGGGCCCCCACACCCAGGGCCAGGCTCGGGCTCAGGGCATAAGAGAAATTGAGCTGATAGCCCATGAAGACCGATTCGCCCTTGAAGGCAACGTTGATGTCGTAAGCCGTGGTGGGAACACCCATGTTAGTTAGCAGGACCGGCAGGGTGGAAAAGGGAATTTCAAACGACGGCAGTCCAGTCTTGAAATCGGCGGTTCCACCACCAGCATTGGGACCGACACCAAAGGAAATGGCCAGGTTGCCCTTCTTATAAACCGCGTACAGGTTGGGGAAAAATGGCACCCGGACTTCGCCCAGGTAATTTGGCTCATTGAGCAAGGGGAAGCCGTTGATTATCTTCTTGTCCTGAGTGATTATCTGGTTGTGCAGCGACAGGTGGAAACCGTCTGACAGTTTGACCAGTCCAGCCGGGTTGTAATAAACAGCATCAACATCGAGGGAAGCGTTGCGGGACATGAGCCTGATGAAAGTGGCACTCTGGTTGTTGTTGGTCAGGATACCGGCCGAAGCACTGGCGGTCAGCAGGGCCAGAATCCCCAGCAAACATACCGTTCTCTTCATTCCTTACCTCCTTTAAAATTTGCTAAATATTAACTTAAATCAAAAATAAATAGCAACTATTTTTTTGCCCCGGGCAGCATTTTTCTAAGCCGGGTTAGGGGCAAGCAGGTCAACGGCCAGCTTTTCCGCATCCTGCTTTATACAGGAAATTTTTCCGGCTGGAAAACAATTGCTGTTATCATTTTTTGGCCATTTAAATCCAATAATTGTCCAACCTTGGCCTTTTTTGGTGAAACGAATCTTTTTCTTCCTGACAGGCCTTTTCCTGCTGTGTGATAAGGCCGGACGAGAATTCTTCCTATTTTTTAGGTCTGGCCAACACGATAACCTTCCACCCACGATAATAAAAACACTACTGATTCCCATTTTTTAGTTTTAGGCAGAAGTTTATTAGACCTGGCATGTCTCGAGGATATCCTGTAAAGTTTTAACGGCAGAAATAAACACCGCCAGGGTCCCAACCCAAGAATACCCGGCTGCCATCGCCCAAAAGACATTTGAGCTGTCCCCTGCAAGATGTTAATGACGATGTTCGGCCTTTCTATCCTGGTTAAGGAATTGATCCAGTGCTGCCTTCTGTATTCTGGTCAAGCTTTAGGCGCTTGCTTTTCAAGTTAATAGTATTCTCTTTTAGGACTGAATTGCCTTCTCTTTAGCTCTTAATAGCCCTGAGCCATTCATTGCTTGACAGGTTCTCGATAAAAGCCTAACTTAGAATCAGAACGGGAGGTTTCAGGCAGAGAGAAAGGCGAGGGATGCGGTTTTTTTCTTTCCGACTAATATCCTGACCAGGCTGAGCGGCAGCCCGAGACCGGAAGTCGCTAAAATAGTTGTTTAATCCCTTGTATTTTTATCGGAATAGTAGGATAATGGAGGCGT
>DMVN01000063.1:17910-47527 GCA_003476685.1 Acidobacteriota bacterium
GGCCTGGCCTGCCCCATGCCCATCATTAAGACTAAAAAAGTCATTGACGGTATGCAGGTCGGTCAGGTGCTGAAGATGATTGCCACCGACCCCGGTTCGGTCAGCGACGTCCAGGCCTGGGTAAAAAAGACGGGCCACGAGCTGCTCCAGCACCAACAGGAAGGCAACCAATACATTTTTTACATCCGCAAGGCTAAATAAAAAACCACTAATCTAGATAAATGCCTCTACAAGAAATGGTTTGGCCGGTGATAATTGAGGCAACATCTATATCTTGGCCAGCTGAGCCTAACGGTTTTCAGTCAATTGGCTTGTCACCAGGGACTTTCGCTTTCCGCCTAAATCTCTCTTGCTCCAGCTTCTTTTTAACCACCGGAGCTTTTGGTTTCTGTTCGATCAAGCCCAGCCTAAAAAAGAATCAAATATATTTAATTCAAAATAAAGGAGGATAAAAATGACTGAAGAGAAGAAAAGATTAGCCATTATTTGCTTGCACGGCAGTATGGACGTAGCTTTTGCCACCTTTGTCTTGGCCACAGCCGGCGCTGCTATGGAGATGGAAACTGCGGTTTATTTTGCCTTTTACGGTCTTGAAGTCCTGAAAAAGGGCAAAATTGACAAGCTCAAAGTTTCTCCTTTAGCCAACCCGGCTATGCCCGTCAAGATTCCTAACATCGTGGCCATGCTCCCGGGAATGACGGCCGCAGCCACGGCCATGATGAAATCCTGGATGAAAAAAGCAAAAGTGTCCAGCCTGGGAGAATTGATGGAAATGGCTAAAGAGCTGGGCGTTAAGCTGATTGCCTGCCAGATGAGCATGGACGTTATGGGCATCAAAAAAGAAGACCTGATTGACGGCGTGGAAATAGGTGGAGCCGCCACTTTCCTGGAATTTGCCAGCCATAACGCCATCACCCTGACCTTCTAAGGAGGAGAAAATGGCTGAGGATAAAATTTTAATCATCATGACCAGCGGTCCCGACACCCCGCGGCGCTGTGCCACACCCTTTTTCTTCGCCACCCTGGCCACGGCCATGGATTATGAAGTGACCATGTTTTTTACCATTGACGGAACGCTGCTGCTCAAAAAAGGTCTGGCGGATAACGTTTATCCAAAAGAAGGCGGCAAATCAGCCGGTCAGTTCATGCGAGAAGCCATAGAAGCCGGGGTCAAAATGACCGCCTGCTCTGCCTCGCTTGAACTCCACGACCTGAAGCCAGAAGACCTTATCCCGGAAGCTCAGATTGTGGGTGGGGCAACCATGTGGCAGATGGCTGAGGAAAGCAAAACGGTTTTAACTTTTTAAGCCATGTTAAAAGCTTAGACTAAAAGGAGGTAAAATGGCTATTATCAGAGGATGTAACCTGCCTGAGGACCTTTATTATTACGCAGAAAAGCATCTATGGCTTAAACCACTGGGTGGAAATTTATTCCGGGTCGGATTAACTCCCATCGGAGGGAAGCTGGCCGGCGGCAAGCTCAATGCGGTAACGGTCAGAGCCAAGAATATCGGGGCTGAAGTACAGCAGGGAAAAAGCGTGGCCACTCTGGAAAGCAGCAAATACGTTGGTCCGGTCCCGGCACCCATTACCGGTATCGTCAAGCGCGGGAACGAGAAGCTGGCCGCTGACCCCAACCTGGTCATCACCGACCCCTACGGCGAAGGCTGGGTGGTAGAAATTGAAGCCACCAGGTGGGAAGAAGAAAAAGCTGCCCTGTTGACCGGTCCAGAAGGTCTGGCTGAATACGAGAAGAAGCTGGAAGCCGCTGGCATTTCCTGTGGCTGAGCGGTCAATTCTAAGTTTTGGAAAAAACAGGTGTGCAAAACATAAAAATCAATCATAAATTGAAAAAAATTCCTTCGCCAAGGAGGGCAAATGAAGGAAAAAACGATTTATGAACATCTAAGGGAAAAAGGGCTCTCCCGGCGTGATTTTATGAAGCTCTGCGGCACCATCGCAGGGATGATGGGCCTGGAGCTGGCTCCGCCGGTCAAAGCCCTGGGGAAACTGGCTCATCCTACGCCGGCTGAAGTAGTGGCTCAGGCGCTTACCACCAAACCGAAGCTCCCTATCATCTGGCTGGAATTTCAGGACTGCGCCGGTTGTAGCGAAGCTATCTCTCGCTCCAGTTCTCCTCTGCTGAGCAAGCTGGTGCTCAACGACATCGCCATAGAGTACCACGAAACGCTGATGGCCGCGGCTGGTTTTCAGGCAGAGAAAGCTAAAGAAGAATGTATGAAAAAGTACTGGGGTAAGTATGTGCTGGTGGTGGAAGGCAGCCCGACTCTGGCTGATGACGGCATCTACTGTGTCGTGGCCGGGAAAAGTAACCTGGACCTGCTGAAAGAAGCGGCCGCTGGCGCAGCAGCCATCATTGCCACAGGAAATTGTGCCAGCTTCGGTGGAATTCCCGCCGCCCATCCGAACCCCACCCGGGCTGTAGGCGTAGCTGACCTCGTCAAAGATAAGCCTGTGGTCAACATTCCTGGCTGTCCGGCCATACCTGAAGTTACCACCGGCACCATCCTCCACTTCCTGGTTATGGGCGAACTGCCGAAAACAGATGAACTCAAAAGACCGCTACCGTTCTACGGTAACACTGTTCACGACCACTGCTTGCGCCGGCCCTTCTATGAAGCCGGGAAATTTGCCGAAAGCTTTGATGATGAAGGTGCCCGTAAAGGTTATTGCCTTTACAAATTAGGCTGTAAAGGTCCGACCACCTACAACGCCTGTGCCGGTCTCAAGTGGGAACGCGGCCTGTCCTACCCGGTGCAATCCGGCCATCCCTGTCTCGGCTGTTCTCAGCCGCATTTCTGGGACGGCGGCGGGTTTTACGAAGGCCAGTCCGCACCAACTATCATCCTGGACAAGGGCTCAACCGCCACTCTGGTAGGGGCAGGTGTGGCTGTGGGCGCGGCTCTGGCTGGAGTCAACGCCNNGAAAGCTGAGCCCGAACCTAAAAAGGAGGCCTGAGATGAACTGGACAGAAATATTGACTTTTTCTCGGGGGCCGCTGCTTCATGTGGCCCTGATGATTTTTATTGTGGGTATGAGCTACCGTCTGGTGAGGGTCCTCCTGTTAGGCTGGGAAAGAGACCGAGTACCCAACAAGGGCAGCAAAATCTGGGGTGTTATCCTGAACTATCTTAAAGGTCTGGTAGTTCTCCCCTTTATTCCCTGGGTGCGCCGCACTTTTCGTAACAACGCCCTGACCTTCATCGCCGGCGGGCTTTTCCACCTGAGCCTGTTTTTGGTGCTGGCTTTCGGTACGGCCCACATCCTGGTCTGGAAAAGCCTTTGCGGAATTAGCTGGAAATCACTTCCCACACCGGTCGTAGCCTTCTTCTCTGCCACCGGCATAATCTCTCTGATAGTGCTGCTCATCAACCGTTTAACTCACCCGGTTTTGAAAATGCTGACCAAACTTCCGGTCTGGATTAACTGGGTGATGGTTTTTCTGCCGATGGTTACTGGTTTCATCATGGCCCGCCACCTGTGGTTCCGCTACGAAGTGATTTTCAGCCTCCATCTCATTTCTGTCAGCCTTTTGCTCATCTGGATTCCGCTCGGCCGCATCTCACACTTTCTCTTCTACTTTTTCTCTAAAACCATCCACGGTGCCCAGGCCGGCAAACGGGCCATCATGCCTTAAAAAGGAGGCTCAAAATGAAAACCCAATCTGCCATCAATACTTACCTCAAGGAAACTGGTGGCTGGGTGGCCAGCCAGCTGGAAGCCTGCACCCGCTGCGGCATCTGCGCTGAAGCCTGTCATTTTTACCAGGCACTCGGTAACCCCGAGTATGCGCCCATCTGGAAGTTAGAGCCGCTGCGTCGGGCTTACGAGCAAAGGTTCACCATCGCCGGCAAGCTTAAGCTGGCCCTGGGCCTGGAGAAAAAGCTGACTGACGCTGACCTGGAACACTGGAGCAAGATTGTCTATGAAGCCTGCACTGTTTGCAACAAATGCGCTCATGTCTGTCCCATGGGCATTGAGCTCGGTCCGCTCATCCATGAGGTCAGGGCCGGAATGGCGGCAGCCGGGGTGGTGCCTGGTGACCTGGCTGAAGCAACGGAAAAACAGCGCACGGTCGGCAGCCCGCTTGGAGTCACGGACGAGATGTGGCGGGAACGGATTGACTGGATCAGCGATGAATGGGAAGTTGACATCCCGGTGGACAAAGCCGGGGCAGAAAGCTTGATGGTTTTTACCTCCATAGAGCTGATGAAATTCCCCGATAACCTGGCCGCTATCGCTAAAATTTTAAACCAGGCCGGCGAAAACTGGACGGTCAGCTCCACTGGCCGCGAGGTAGTGAACTTCGGCTATTTTGAAGCTGATGAAGAACTGACCAAACTCTTTATGTACCGGGTTTTCAAAGCGGCCGAAGACCTGGGAGTGAAGAAAATCATCATCAGCGAATGCGGCCATGCCTACGATGCTTTCCGCTGGACAGCCCACAACATCATGAAAGTACCGGCTGGAGTAAAAATCGTCCACATCACCGAATACATCCATGAGCTCTGGAAAACAGGCCGAATTAAACTGAAAGAAGGTGCCTTTGACGCTGAAATCATCACCTTCCACGATTCCTGTAAAATCCAGCGTCGCGGAGGCATCATCAGACAGCCGAGAGAAATACTAAAACTACTGGCTCCCACCAGGTTTAAAGAAATGACCCCCAACAAAGAACAGTCCATGTGCTGCGGCGGCGGAGGCGGGGTTATCTCCATCAAAGAGGCTGACGCTAACCGCTATGCGGTTTTTGAGATGAAGTTAGAGCAGATGCAGGATATTCAGGCTCAAGCCGTCTGTATGGTCTGCAGCAACTGCCGTCTGCAGTTTGTGGACAGCCTGGCTCATTTCAACTCCACCATCAAAGTCCATGGCCTGGCTGAGATGGTAGCCAAGGCTCTGGTTTGAAAGGAAAGGAGGGCAAAATGGCATCCTTCAATTTAACACCGGTAGAAAAAGGCATCCTCAGGTGCCGGCATACGGGGCCGTTTACCCCAGAAGATATTCAGGCTTTAACGGTGTTTTTCCGAGAATACTCAGGCAAACTGCTCATTGACCTCAGCGGTTCAGACCCCTCAGAATGCCTGCGCCACATCAAACATTTGCGGCCGATAATGCCCACGGCGGCTATCTTTGGGGCAGAAATAGACCCCAAAATACTGGAAATAGACAGAAGCTACTACGCCAATGAAGTCCGCTGGTTTAAGACTGAGCAGGAAGCCCTGGAATGGCTTCGTAACCAGTAAGACCAAGGAGGTAAAAGATGGCTAACAGAATCGTCATTGACCCAATTACCAGGATAGAAGGGCACTTAAGAATTGAAGCAGCCCTGGATGGAAACAACACCATCAAGGAAGCTTACTCCGCCGGCACCATGGTACGCGGCATTGAAAACATCCTGAAAAAACGCGACCCGCGCGACGCCTGGGCTTTTGCTCAGAGAATCTGCGGTGTGTGCACCACGGTTCACGCCATAGCTTCCATCCGGGCAGTAGAAGATGCCCTGGGCCTCAACCTTCCCAAAGCGGCTAATCTTATGCGCAATATGATTGTGGCCCAGCAGTTCATCCATGACCACGTGATGCACTTCTACATACTCCACGCTCTGGATTTTGTGGATGTGGTTAGCGCCCTGAAAGCTGACCCCAAAAAAGTTTCTGAAATACAGCAGAGCATCTCCGGCTGGCCCAATTCCTCACCGGCCTATTTTGCTGAAGTGCAGAAAAAAGTCAAAGCCATCGTGGACAGCGGGCAGCTTTCGCTTTTTAGCAACGGCTACTGGGGACACCCGGCCTACAAGCTGCCGCCTGAAATTAACCTGTTGGGCGTGGCCCATTATCTGGAGTGTCTGGACTGGCAGTCGCAGGTGACCAAGATTCACACCATCTTTGGCGGAAAGAATCCCCATCCGAATTTCGTGGTGGGCGGTGTGCCGCTGCCGATTGACATGAATTCCGACCAGGCCCTCAATGCTGAAAAGCTGGCGGTGATTGCTGATTCTATTAAGCGGATGAAAGATTTTGTAGAACAGGTTTACCTGCCCGACCTCCTGGCCATCGCTCCCTACTACCTGGAATACGCCAGCATAGGCGAAGGGCTGGGCAATTTCCTGGTCTGGGGTGAATTCCCAGAGGGTCAGCTCAACGAAATTGACAAGCTGATTTTCCCGCGCGGGGCTATCATTAACCGCGACCTGAAAAACGTGATTGTGCCCGACCCCAGAGACGCCCAGAAGATGAAAGAGTTCGTCACCCACAGCTGGTATAAGTACAGCCAGGGCGATGAAGCGGGGCTTTTCCCTTGGGAAGGAGAGACGGTCTTCAACTACACCGGCCCCAAACCGCCATATGAATATCTCAACGTTGAGGGCAAATACAGCTGGCTGAAATCTCCGCGCTGGAATGAACTGCCGATGGAAGTCGGCCCGCTGGCCAGAGTGTTGGTCCTCTACGCCACGGGGCACAAAGAGACGGTAGAGCTGGTCAACCTGGTGCTGGAAAAATTAAAAGCGCCAGTGAGCGCGGTGTTCTCCACCCTGGGAAGAACGGCGGCCCGAGCCATTGAGACCAAGGTTATCGTTGACCTGCTGCAGAAATTCTACGACGAGCTGATAGCCGAGATTAAAGCCGGGAATACAGATACTTTCAATGATGAAAAGTGGAACCCGCGGACCTGGCCGAAAAAAGCCCTGGGCTTTGGCTACACTGAAGCGCCACGCGGTGCTCTGGGACACTGGGTGGCAATTGAAAACAAAAAAATTAAAAATTACCAGGTAGTGGTGCCAACCACCTGGAATGCTTCGCCGCGGGACCACAAGAATCAGCCCGGGGCCTACGAAGCTTCTCTGGTAGGCACCAGGCTGGCTGACCCAGGGCAACCGCTGGAAATTCTGCGGACCATACATTCGTTTGACCCATGCCTGGCCTGCGCGGTCCATATTATCGACCCCAAAGGCAGGAAGGTGGGAGAAGCTGGGACCGGTTTCAACCTGGTCGTGCGCTGAGGTGAGCCAGTAGATTAAAAAACTAATTGCCGTGGATTCTCCAGGCCACTGGAAAAGAGCTGAGGCTATAAAAAACCCTAACGGTTCCAAAGCCAAAAAATGAGTTGAATCTTAAATCTCAGAGGCTTGAAAGTAAAAATAGGTTATAAAAGAAGCTAGCCTTAGATGGTAGATAGGCGATAGATAAAGCGACTAAATGCAGGAAAGAGGCAAGACCAATAAAAACTTAAAATTAGCTGGTCAATTAGTCTAAAATTCATTCATTTTAAAAAACATGAAGAGCTCATCATGGTCATTTTCAGAAACAAAACTTGATCTCATCAAATTTAAAGTGATTTATGTTGAAAAAGCAGTTGTGCTTTTAATTTTCTCGAATAAAAACAGGCAGATGAAGGAAGGCTATCCAAAAAGAGACAAAGGATAGAAAATTTCCAGAGAGTGTCTTTAATATATGAAAGATTGTTCATATATTCTTTTTAGATCAAATTCTAAAGGTGGCACCTGACATGGCAAAAAAGATTATCGTGCTGGGGCTGGGAAACATCCTGAATCGTGATGAGGGAGCTGGCGTCTATGCCCTGAAGGAACTGGAGAAAATTCTTCCCGAAAAAATAAAAGCAGAGGTGGAGCTGGTGGACGGCGGAGTGCTGGGGATGGATTTACTTCCTTACGTGGAACAGGCCAGCCACCTGCTGATACTGGATGCGGTAGACGGCGGGGCTCAGCCAGGCGAAGTGATGGAGTACACTAAGGATGAGATTGAGCTTTTTTACAGCGGTCGCCTTTCCTGGCATCAGCTTGGTTTTCAAGAAGTGCTGGCCGTGGCTAAAGTCCGGGGAAAATACCCGGAAAATGTGTATTTAATCGGCGTCCAGCCTGCAGATATCAAGACCGGATTGGGACTCAGTCGGAAGATGAAAACTTCTGTGCAGAGAATGGCTAAAAGAGCAGTGGAAGTTCTGGAAGCGTGGCTTGGAGAAATAAAGAAGAAAAATATTTCAACCTGCTAAAAGAATAAACTGAGAAAACAGGGTAAAAGGAAAATGGGTGAAAAAAAGAAAGTCATCAGGTTAATAGACCTGGGAGAAGTGCCGCCGGTCAGGTCGCAGACCTGCTATCATGCGGTCGGTTATGCTTTTGGGCCCGAAACCCCGAACACCATCATTCTGGTGAGCCCGAAAACGCCCTATGTCTGTGTGGGCTTTCACCAGGAGGTAGAACGGGAGGTTGATTTAGATTACTGCCGGCAGGCTGGTTTGCCGGTCTACCGGAGAGAAGTGGGAGGTGGAGCAGTTTATCTGGACCGCCATCAGCTTTTTGTGCAGTGGATTTTTAACCCGGAAAGCTTGCCCCAGTCGCTAGAAGAAAAGTTCAAGTTTTATGTGGAGCCAATGATAAGAACCTACAGGGCCATTGGCGTTGAGGCTTCCTTCCGGCCGATAAACGACATCCATGTATCCGGAAAGAAAATAGGTGGAACCGGAGCGGCCAGAATCGGGCAGGCTGAGGTGTTGGTCGGTAGCTTCATGTTTGATTTTGACAAAAAAACCATGGCCCGGGTGCTGCGGGTAGCGTCAGAAAAAATGCGGGATAAGGTTTTTCAGAGTTTAGAGCAGTACATGACCACCATGAAAGAGCTGCTGGGAGAAGCCCCAGAAAGAGAGCGGGTAAAAGAGATTTATCTCCAGCAGGTCTCTGAGCTTCTGGGGGCTGAGGTTAGAGAAGGCGGGATGAATGAAGCCGAGCTGGCTGAAGCGGAAAGGCTGGACCAGCTTTTTCAGAGCCCGGACTGGATTTTCCAGAAAGGACCCCTGCGGCCTCCAGCAGTTAAGATTCATGAAGATGTTCATGTCCAGGAAATTGATTACAAAGCGCCAGGCGGCCTGATCCGGCTAACCGCCAGAACCAGAGGCCAGCAGCTGCATTCAGTCTGGATATCTGGAGACTTCACGGCCATCCCTAAGGAAGCTGTGACTGACCTGGAAAAAGCTCTCTCCGGTGTTACGCTTGATGAAAAAAGTGTTACTGAGGCAGTAAGCCGGGCTCTTCAGGAAAGCGGTCTTTACTGCCCTGGTGTGGAGCTGGCCCACTGGGTATCAGCTCTCCTTAAAATCCGCGAGAACCTTCCCCCTCAATGACCTTTTAGAGAAACTTCGTGGTTCAGGCAAAAAGTTATATGTTATACCGGCTAAAGCAGAAAAATTATCTGAAATAAAATGGCAAAAAAGCAGGATAAAGGTCCTGCTCTTCATCTTCAGACTTAACCAGGCCCCGCAGAAGCGAAAACTCATTCCGCCCCCATATCTGTTTGCTGGGTCAGATACATTAATGACATATTAGAATCTTTTGAGTTGAGCCGAGCATTAATCCCCTTCCTGGTGAAGTAATTCTCCTTCCTTCTTAAAGCCAGGTTAGGATTTGGACCGACAGCGGCAACAGGGATAGCAGTTGAGCACTAAAAAATCTCAGGCCAGAATGTCACTGATGTCCTGAACCAAGACAATCTGTTGCTGAATAATATTTTATGGAGTAAAATACATAGAAAAGGAGGTCAGCAATGATCAGCAAAAAGATGGAAGAAGCTATCAACAAACAGATTAACGAAGAAATCTATTCAACCTATCTTTACCTGAGCATGGCCAGCCATTTTGCCGAACAAAACCTGATGGGTTTTCAGAACTGGTTGTTTGTCCAGTACCACGAAGAACTGGGTCATGCCGAGAAGTTTTATAAATACCTGATTGAACGCGGCGGACGGGTCAAATTGATGGCCATAAAAGAACCGCCGGATACCTGGAAGAACCCCAAGGAAGCTTTTGAAGCTGTCCTTAATCACGAAAAACACATAAGCGGAAAAATTAATGAGTTAGTGGACCTGGCGGAAGCGGAAAAAGACCGGGCCACCTTTGCCATGCTGCAATGGTTTGTTAACGAACAGGTAGAAGAAGAAGCTAACGCCCAGGAAATCCTGGCCAAGCTGGAAATGGTCGGAGAGCACAAGCAGGGCCTCCTGATGATTGACCGCGAATTAGCCCAGCGCAAATAAACGGGGGACACAATACTCGTTTACCTATTTTTTTAAGTATTAGACCCTAAGGTAATCAAGAAAAGAGGGCTGACCTTAGCTGTTCTGATCAAAAAATGCAAGATTCCGCAGCACAGGCTGGTGTCGTCTTAATTTTTCTTCCCGAGGATTATCTGCTGCTCATCTCTGGTCTGGACAAAGTCAAAGAATTCTTTTAGGTGGATATAATCTGAGACCGGAAAAAGGTTCTTTTTGATGGCTACCTTCCTCTCTATCAGCAACTGACCTGATTCAGACAATTGCGCCTTTAGAGAAAAGCCTGCTCTTTCCGAATCCCGGCTCCTGGCTTCCGGCAGAGCTTCGACCTCATAGCCTTCAGGCAGTTCTATTTTAATCTCGTCAATTTCGGTGGAGGGATAATTGAAATATATCGGGTACTTTCTAAAAGCCGAACGAAAAGGGTACTGCCGGGAATTGGTCAGGGCATAAACAGGCAGTAAAAGCTGGCCTCCGGACTGATGTACCACACCAGCCACTGTGGCTTCAAATTCAGCTGTCAGTGCGGCTGACCTCTCTTTCAGTCCCTGCAGATTTTTTAGGTTCACCTGGCTACCCTCTGGCAGCTTTTTAAGAAGTTCTTCCTCCAGGATTTCCTTGATTTTTATTTCATCTTTTTCTCTATTATCAAATTTCCTGGATAAGGCTTCCTGGCCGGCATATTCCACCCGGATGGTACCGGTCAGATTGCCCCGACCATCCAGACGCAGCTGTGCCAGTCTCCGGCAGGTCGAGTCATCGGCCGACAAGGAGGGAGTGGTGAAAAACTTCAGTTGTTCATCCTCAAAGGTAACGCCGGCAGTGCCGGCCTTTGGCCAGTAAACCACTCCATACGGGCAATCGGGCAGGCCCGGGTCGAAGGCCCTGAATCTATTTCCCATTTTTATCATGACCATTTCAGAATCAAACTGCCCATTGAACAGCGGAAGATTAGGATTAAAAAATTTCTCATCGCGGCTGACTACCCTGACCAGATAGACCTCGTAGCCAGCAGCCCGGGCCAGAGCAGCAAAGGTTCTGGCGATCTGGTTCTTATAACCGTAGTTCCTCTTCAGGACGTCAGTCACGTTATCATTAACCTTGATTTTCTTCCGCTCTTTCTCTGACATTTCCGGAACAAAATCCAGGTTCTTGATGCTCTGGACGCGCTCGTAAATTCTCTTAAGCTTAGTTTCAAGGTCAGTTTCGCTCCCGACCAGAGTTTGAATTTCCTTGTTCAGAGCTTTCCCGCCGTTCATAAACTCTTCATAATTTTTCTTCCAAGCGTCCGTTGATTTTTCCCAGTAGGCTTGATGGTTTTTTATGGAGGGGTCCACATAATAAACTTTAAATGATATCTTCTCATTACTCTCGGGAGGCATGAATTCCTCTTTTTCAAAGGGCGGGATATCGGTCAGTTCCAGTTTCAGCCCTTGGTCGTCTATGGCGGGTTTGACCTCTCTCAGTTTATTGGCTACCCAGGCCAGGTTGTACTTATCCTTCTTGGCAACTCCGATGAACCGGTCTGGAACAAACTCAAACCTGGCCTTCCGGATATAAATTGAATCCTGCAGGTCCCAGCTTACTCCCAGAGAAGAATAGAGGTCGGGCATGGTCAGGTTTATCAGGAGGATGTTTATCCTGATCATTATCAAATCGCCAAGAATGTAGATAAAAGGATTATCTTCTCTCGGCTTTATTTTGTATTCATAATCAATTATCTGCCCGGGCGATATGTCCGGAATGGCCAGGGTCTTAATGCGATACTCAGACTCGCCCAGCTTGGAGGCAATTTTTTCCAGTATCTCCGGTTTTACCTCGCGGCTGCTCCCATCGGGGGAATAAACTTTGACTTTGATGTCTTTAACTTCGTCCAGAAAAGCATAATAAGGAATCTCCAGGTTGCCATAGTCCCGCCCGCCAGGTGTTAGAATTTTGATCCTCTTGAAAACCGAACGCTCTCTTTTCTCCCGGTCGTCTATCCTTTCATAATAAAGACAAACAGCCGGAGCCCCGGGGAGTTCAGGCAGGTCAGTCATGGCCAGGTCTTCCTGGGTGACGGGAGGCCTCGGTTTGACAGCTTCTTGAGTCTGGGCCGCCAGACCGAGGGCCAGCAGGCAGAGCAGGGTGATTACCAGCAGAGGCATCTTAAGAAAGAAAAATGAGGATGGCCTGTTCCGGGCCGTTAAACAATTTCTCATCCCGGCCTCCTTCATTCCGGCTGATTTAATTTTTTCAGAAGCAACCGACGTCGTTCTTCAACTGACAGCATCCTGAAAATTTCCAGTGCTTCCTGGAAACGACTCGGCGGAAGTAAGTCTTCCTTGATTCTCAACTGTCTCTCCAGGAACAGGACCCCGCCCTTCAATTCCAGACGACAATGGTAATCGGCAAAACTGCTACTCCAGTTCATTGGCTCAGGCAGGGTCTCTAAGCTGTAACCGTCCGGCAGGACTATTTCCAGCTCATCCCGGCTGGTGCCGACACCAGGCAGCATCAGTGGATATTTTCTTTCTCCTTTCTGCTTCAAGATTTCATAATCATCAATCAGGGCCAGAATATTCGGCCTGAAGCTAAGGACGTCACCGCTCCGGCGCAGGTAAGACCCGGCCCGGAAACTGTACCTGAGCTCAACCTCCCTCTCCGGCTGGTCAAGGTTCAGGTAATCATAATTTTCCAGGTTGAATGAACCCAGGCTGCGGGCCAGGAAATTTTCCAGGTCCTTGCGTCTGTTGCGTTCCGGGACGTCTCTGAGCCTCAAACGGGCCACCTCGGCCTGAAACCCGGAGAGGGTTTCAGATACGCTTCCTTTCAGGGTGCCGTCAGCAGACAGCACAAATTGTCCCCGGCGGACCAACTCTAAACGCTCCGGGGTAGAGCCGGGAAAAGTGAGCAGGCGGCTTTGTTCGCCGGCCACCAGCAGCCCGTTGTTTTTCTGGAGGTAGAAAGGCAACCGCCCTGGAGGGCTGTGTGGCATAGTCGGGTCGAAGATTAGCAGCCGGCCTAATCCGGGCACCGGGACCACGGCCTCGGCCCCGTCGTACAGTTTATCGTCGGGCAGCTTGATGGCCAGGATGGCATGATTAAACCAGAAAAGCGAGACCGGCGAATTATCTTTCACCACCTGGCGCTCTATGTTGACGATCAGATAGTAGGATTCTACGTTTAGATAACTCAGCAGGGCTGCCAGCAGGGTGGCTTTATCCTTGCAATCGCCATACCGGTTGGCCAGGATTTCGGGAGCGGGGTGGGGCTGGTACCCGCCGATTCCTATCTGGATAGAAACATACCTGACCTCCTGCTGGACGAAAGCGGCCAGCTTCTCGATCTGCGCCCTCAGGTCGGTTAACCCGGAAACCAGTTCGCTGGCTTTAACTCTGACCTTTTCATCCGGTTGGCGTCGCTCCTGCGATAGCTGTTCATACCACAGCCCCATATCTTTCCAGTCAGAGAAAAACCGGCCGTATTTTGGAGTTTTCTCGGTCCTGAAGCGCACCAGCAAGCGCCCGGCGATGGCCTCATCCGGGGGTTTGAGCGGTTCATCTTTTAGGGCTGGAATATCTGTAAGCTGCACCGTGAGAGACCTGGCCCCTGAAACCACCTGGGATTCCGGCCAGTTAATCCAGTCAAGCCAGGGCTGGCAATCCTTCGGGTATTCGGCCTGATAAATGGCTTGCAGCACAGGAAAGCGGTGCTGGAAGATGAAGATATCTTCCAGGGAGATGGGTTTTACTTCTTCTTCCCATTCATAGCCAATCAAGCTGCCCCTGGTTACCTCGGGTAGATAAAGAAAAAGAGTTTTGACATCCCAGTAGAGCGTATCCGGAGCCAGGGAAGTTGAAATCGCCGACTTCAAGTCATAACTCTGCTTGCTGTCGTCGGGGTTAATGACCCAGGCGTTCATCTTGCGGACCCGGGTGTTAAAGGTGTTGGCTCTGACCAGGAACTTTAGCGGTTCGATTCCTTCCTTTCTGAGTATTTTGACCGCCTGCCGACCGTAACGAATCAGATAGCCGGTCGAGCTATAAACAAGCTTCTGCTCATGAAGAAGGTAAACTGCTTCAGTTTCCGGGGCCAGGGTGGGCAGCGGCTTTTCTGATATTTCAACCAGCCAGCGAGGCGGTTTGGAGCCGGCTTCAACGGGCTGGGGCAAGGTCCCCAAAAGGGCGAAGACGAAAAAGATGAGGGCCACTATAATATGAGTCCAGCCCTGGGCTGAGGCCTGGCTGCGCCCTAAAAATCCTAAAAAGAAATTATTGCAGTTTGTCGGATAAAGACATCCCCTCATTAGGTAACGCCCCGAGATTCTGATGCATGACGTTATTATCTTAAAAAGATGGGCCATATCAGTCAAGGAAATTTTCGGTAAATAAAATGGGGCACAATATACTAAATCCCCAATTTTCGGTAGGGATTAGACCAATAAATAATCAATAAATTGGCAAACGGGGGGTTCTGCTTTTATTCTATATCTTTTTTCTTTTTATTCTTTTTTTTAGTTCTTCTTCAAGACTACTTCAGTGGCGCCCCAG
Organism: Acidobacteriota bacterium; assembly: GCA_003476685.1. GTDB lineage: Bacteria > Acidobacteriota > Aminicenantia > Aminicenantales > Saccharicenantaceae > Saccharicenans. The sequence continues at coordinate 32,528 of DMVN01000063.1, forward strand.
CCGCCAGCCGTCAGGTCAGCATCTTTGAAGCTGGCCACTGCCGGGTGCTTTTTCAGGACGCTGTGAACGATGGCTTTCAGGGTGCCAGCCCCTTTGCCGTGGATGAGGCGCAGGTCATAAATTCCACGCTTGAGGCATTCTTCTATATAGTCATTAATCAGCTCTTTGACTTCCTGCGGCCGAAATGGGTGGAGGTCCAGCACCCCGTCTATCGGCATTTCTACCGGCTCATCAATTAACTCAGGTTTAGCCTCTGGACCATCGACCATACCAGAATAAACCTTTTTCTTATTTTCACCTTTTTTCATCACTGTAAATTATTAACTTATTGGGTGGCTTTGGCAAATTCCTAAATTTTCACAACCAGACAATTCTAACTACCATATTTCTTGTCTATACCTAAAAACTCTATTATTGCCTGTCCAGACCAAATGAACCAGCTTTTCAATTAGCTTGAGCCCTAAACCGTTAAAACAGGCCAGGGTTTGACATCAGGCGCTTCCAAACTTATATTTTCTCAGGGCATAGAGCCCTGGCCTATCGACAGGTTAAGAGGATGAAACTTAAGATTCAGAGCAGGATGCCCTGGATTTTTTTAATTCCTGTGGCCGGCTTCCTCCTCTGGCAACTGATGAGCTGTTCTAATAATCCCGGAACTGCTTACGGTCAATTGATAAGATACACGGGCTGCAAAAGTTTCCTGGTCAATCAAGAAGGGGTGGGCGCATTTACTCATTCGCCCGGTGAAGAATGTCTCGAATATTTTTATGATGGCCGGGGACGGCTGACCATGAAACATATTAACGCGGCCTTTAATTGTTGCCCGGGTAATATTTCGGCCGACATTGTTATTCTGCCCGGAGAAATAAGAATAAAGGAAAAAGAAGCTTCTGCCCTCTGCGATTGCAATTGTTTGTTTGACCTGGATTATGAGCTGATCAATCTCAGGCCAGGGGTGTACAGGATTTCAGTTAAAGGACCTTACCAGCCTGAAGACGAACCACCGCTGGAATTTGTGGTTGCTCTGAAGGACCCGGTATCAGGGACTTTTTGTGTGCCGAGGAGCAAGTATCCCTGGCATTAAACAGCCAATAACTGCCTATCTCTTTCATTTCATTTCTTGTGGGCATTTGATTAGAGAAGAGAAAGAGAAGGATGGCATTATATTTTTTCCTATCTATACCCAACTACTGATTTGAGGAGCTCATAATAAAAAATGATAAAGCGAATTCTCCGGAAAGTTCATCCATCTTCATCAATTTATCTAATTATCCTATATTTATCCAATTATCCTACTTAATAGCCGGCCGCAAAAAGCCCTTTATCTACCAAAATTTTTAGCCGAACCCCGGCCAAAGATTGCCGGCTAAAAGAAAAAAATAGGAAAAATGTAGGGTGTCCCGATTTTTAGGGTGTCCCGATTTTTAGCCGATGGCCCGGCGGAGCATGTCAGCATATTCCACTGGAAGGCCGCTCTGTTCCACAGCCCGGGCGGCTGCTCCCACATCGTAGGGGACGCGAATAATTTCCAGCTTAAAGCTGCCGTCTGCAAAATTTAACAGGGCATAAGCGGCTCGCGGGTCCCCGTCCTTGGGTTTGCCGACGCTGCCGCTGTTTATCAAGATATACCTGCCACCTGGCTTTAACCTGGTCTGTGGCTTTCCGTCTGGGCCAGTTACTGTTTCCCAGCCTTCTTCAACAATCAGGTCCTTACCGTAGGGAACGTGGGTGTGGCCGCAGACGATGATATCCACTTTTTCCGTTTCAAAAAATCTGACCACTGAGGATGTTGGCCGGTCTTCAAAGAGATACTCATTTATCCGGCGGGGGCTGCCATGAACCAAAAGCACCTTCTTGTCGTTGATGGTGAAGCTGATTCTTTCCAGAAGATTTCGTAGGTAAGCTTTATTTTCAGGAGTAACTTTTTCTTTAGTCCAGGCAATGGAGCGCTTTCCCAGAGCTTTGGACAGCTCATCGCGGTAGGCACAGCCGCAATCATCCGAGTCATTACCGATACCCTGGTCGTAATTGCCCATGATGGTCGGGATTTGCTGCTCGCGAATCAGGTTGATGACCTCATTGGGAAAAGCTCCATAACCGACCAGGTCGCCGCCGCAGAAGGCCATGTCCACCCGGCGCTTCCTGATATCTTCCAGCACAGCCTGAAGAGCGTGGACATTCCCGTGAATATCGGAGAAAAAAGCTATTTTCATTTATCTCCCTCCAGAGCTCTTGTTGTTATCATAATCTGAATCGGCAATCATCTAAGCCAGGTCAAGCCAGACAAAAGGTCTTGTTTCCTCTTTTAGCTTTTCTTCTCTGAATCGCAATTTACAGCCTGACCCTGAAAAGCGATTTACCATCTGCCCATATTTTACTACTAAAAATGACCTTTTCTGAGCTTTTAACAAAAAATTAACCTGAACATCTAATAGGGATGCTGACCAAATTTCAGCCTTGTTCTTCCGGTAGCTGGCACTCTGCCGGTAACTTCCTCCCTAATGACCGGGACTTGATATTTATGGCTTAGAATAAATAAAATGATAATAAGGAGAGTAAAGCCATGGGGGGGGTTAGGTTTCGTTCAATTCCATCTTTTTTGCTGGCTCTGGGCTTCACCCTAATCCTGATGTCCGGCTCAGCCTGCCGCAACCCATTTTCTCCGATTGAGGACATTGACCGTATTCCCGAAGTGCTGGTAGTCAACGGTACAAAAATCAGCATGCAGGTTTATCTGTACCGCGATTTCATGCCGGGCGGAGAGCCCGGAGGTTCGCCTTTGTTTGTGATTGTATTTTTAATAGCTGAAGGGTCGAACCACTTTCCTGACCAGATTGGAGCCGACCGGGTCTGGGTGACCAACCGGACCGATACCTGGACCACCCGGTTTACCCATGAAGAACGTCTCTTTAGCCCGGCCGAGCCTAACAAAATTTCTCTTTCTGCTGGTGGAGGCCCAAAATGGGAAGTGGGGACCAGGGCTGACGTTGTGGTCAGGGTCACCGTCGCCGGAAAAGGAGAGCTATACCTAAAATCTTTGAACCATACGGTTGTAGCAGTCTGGTAAATTTTCTGACTAGATAAACAGGCTGAGAGCCGGCGTCGTTTATACCGAGGGAGAGGCAAAATAGCCGGGTAAGTCTGAAAGCTGAAATAAGGTGCCCATGAAGCCTTAAATCAAAATAAAGGGGGTAACAGCCAATGATTCCAAGAGTCATAATGGCTAACCGGCCGGCAATTTCAGAGAACAGGGCTCTGGCAAAAATTAAAGACCAGCTCGCTCTGATATCAACCATATCTTTGCTTCTGGGCTTTCTGTCGTTAATGATGGAATATCGGGCCTTAGCCGGTCAGCAACCGTCATTGAAGCTGGTTCCGGAGCTAACCATTGGCCAGGAAAGCGGGGATGAAAGTTTGATGTTTGGAGCTATCAGTTATGTTGATGTTGACGCCAGGGGAAATATTTATGCCGTTGACTACAAGTATCACCAAGTTAAAGTTTTTGATCAGAACGGAAAGTTTCTGCGTCAGATTGACGTGCCGCAGGGTCAGGGACCTCAGGAATTGAACCAGATAAGCGGGATGGCTGTAACGGCTTCAGGACAGCTCTTTCTCAACGGCGACCGGAAAATGGTTGTCTACGACGCTAACGGAAAATACCTGCGCACCTTTCAGGTCGGGTTTCACATCAGTTGCATCAGATGCGCGGGAGGTGAAGAAATCATAGGTATAGGGCCACATGAGAGAAAGATACTTCATGTTTTCAACGCTGAAGGACAGATGCTGGCCTCATTCGGAGACCTTCTGGATGTCCCCAAGGAATTTGAGCCGATGAAGATGATGCCCATGTTCGGAGCCCCGCTTCTTTTTTCCTGTTCTAAAGACGGCCGGATTTTCGTCTTGAATTCATATCGCTATGAAGTTCAGGTTTTCAAGGACAAGAAACTCGAGTCCAAACTGGCCGGCAACAGTGAAATCTTTGAGCCGCTCAGTCAGAGAGGCCGGGGCTTTATTTCCACCGCGGCCATGATTTTCCCCGCCGCCAAATACCTGCTGGTTTACTTTGAATCTCCTAAAAACCAGGAACATATGGCAGACCTCTTTCTCAACGGGAAACAGGTGGGAAGCCTGAAGCTTCCGGGAGAGCTTAAAGCCTCCGATTACCGGGGAAAACTTTATCTGACCATCCAGGAAGAATTCCCCAGGCTCATCCGCTGCTCTGTGGCCGAATCTCATTAATAAAAAATGGTGAAACGGGTATTGTGTCACTAAAATCGGGGACGCCCTATATGTTTCCTGATTTTCTCGAAAAGAAATTTGCCAAACCAGTGACATTTTATGAGCTTAACCGGGCCCGACAACTTTCATTTTTTACAATTCAGTCTTTCTACTTTTTTATTTTTACCTATTTTTATTTTTAGCCATTTCAGAAATTGGGGGTGACTCCATGAGCAACAATTTTTTTAAGCTAAATCAGGCAATAGCGATGACCGGCCTGAGCATCTTGGTCTTAAGTGTGCTGACAGCCTGGGGACCGTTTCTTCTGGCCCAGCGCCAGCAAGCAAAAGTCATTCCCTTGCCCGAGCTGGAATCGGCCTCTCTTGTCCGGGCTGAGCATGGAAAAATCTACATCCAGGATAAAAAGGATATCGCTGTTTATTCCTTTGATACCGGCCGCTACCTGAAACGTATTGGTCATGCTGGCCAGGGACCCGGGGAGTTCACCTTTCTGGGTTCTTTTTGCCTGGTTGGCGACCAGCTGATCGCTGCCGATATCGGTAAAACGCTTATTTTTTCGGCTGATGGCGAATATCTTGGACAGGTTATCCCTCCATCGCGAATCATGAGATTTCCGTACCTTCCGGTGGGCCATCATTTCATCGGCGTCCCTCTGGAAAGAAAGGAAGATGGTACTGAATTACCATTAACGCTCATCGTTTACGATCAGGATGGAAAGCCAGTCAAGCGCCTCCTTGAAGTTCCTGACGTGCTGCCGCCACCGCCGCCAAGGCCAGGAGCTTCTTTGCCTTCGGGCAAAATGAAAAATCTGATGGTCAGAGAATATTTTGATTACCTGGTCTATGATAAAAAAATTTTCGTAGCTGACTCCACCAAAGGCCTGTCTATATCGGTATTTGATGAAGCCGGAAATTTACTTTATGAAATCCGCCATCCGGTTGACAGAATAAAGGTGACAAAAGAGTATCAGGAAAAGATTATCAATAATTTAACAGAGATTTTCCGGCAGAATAACCAGCCCATCTTCCCCGATTATTTCCCTGCCTTTGTGGCCATGAAAATTGACGGAGGGAAAATTTATGTGGTAACCTCGGCCAGAAAGGGCAATTTCAACGAGGTAATTGTTATGGATCTAAGCGGCAGAATTCTGGAAAGAAGTTTCCGCTTCCCGAAGGAAATTGGCTACTTTGTTCCTAATTCTTTCGCCCAGAGCTTTGGTGTTGAACAGGGAACATTTGTTTGGGTGGAATATAACGAGCCTGCCGCTCAGTACGAACTCCATATTTATTGACAATTTAAGTTTATTAATAATTTGAGAAAATAAATTGAAAATAGAGGAAAGCACTTGTCCTAGGAGGGGAAAATGAAGGTTATAAAAAAAAGGCCTGCCACTTCCTGTCTTTTAGCCATTGGCTTTTTTGTTTTTTCCTTTTGGCCGGCAGCAGCTGAAAAGCCTGTCCCCAAACTTTCCCTTTTTCCGCCTTGTTTTGAAGAAAAAATTCCAGTTATCAACCTCAAGCTGCTCCGGCTCTTTCCCTCCAGTGCACCAGATAAAGACAATATATTCTTTTCTCAATTATGGTCACTGGCCACCGATAAATCCCAGCACATAGCACTTCTGGATGTTAGGCAAAAGAATGTATATGTTTTTTCCAATGATGGACGTTTGAAATCAACTTTCGGGAAAAGTGGTCAAGGACCCGGTGAGTTTTCTTATCCGCGTAAAATTGGTTTCTACCACGGGTCCCTGTTTGTATTGGACCCCGGCGGATACCGTCTGCAGTTTTTTGACCTGGATGGAAAGTTACTCAAATCAATTAAACTCGCTAATTTTTATTCAGATATTTTTATTTCCGAAGAAGGTAAATTTTTCTGCACCCGTGGCGTAAAAACCGATCAATCGCACCTGGTAGATGTGCTGGATGGGGATGGCACGGTCCAATACTCTTTCGGAGAAACGATAAAAATGGGCCAGATTCCCCCTGGTCTGTTGAATGATTTTATAATAATCGGGCTGAGTAACCGATCGGTCATGCTTGCTTCTCGAACTACTGGAGATATAAGAATTTATGATTACAAGGGACAACTGGTCAAGGAAATTGATGATATAAAAGAATTGCTGAGAGATGTGCGAGCCGCTAACATCAAGAGCTTCAGTAACTTTAAACCCGGTCAGAGCCCTGTCTTTCCTTTATTTGAGGCCGCGAAAGCCTCAGGGCAGTCTGTCTATTTTGTAAGAAGCACGGCTTTATTTTATGAGTTGATAGAATTGAACCAGGATTATAAAATCAGCAATCGTTTTGTTTACAGGAACAAAGCGGGGTTATGCCCTGACTTTGAAATTTTAGCTTCTGCGACCGATAACAATTTTGAGATATTTCTAATTGAGCTGACCCCTGAGACCAATAGGGTGCTGGTTTTAAGGCCAGAAAAATAGTGCAGAAAAAATAGTGACGTCCTACACCTTTCCTAATTTTCCTGGAAAGAAATTTCCAAAATTGGGGACACTTCTCAGCCCGGCTGTGGCAGTTGACTTTTTAATCCCCAGAAAAGCTTTTTAAAATGAAGTTTTAAAAAAGATTTGCCGTTGAATTGAAGGTAGATGGCGCTGTTATTTTTGCTCATTCATGCAAAAAAATTGGCAAATGCCTGGGGTGACACCAGTTGTATGGCGAATTTGATATTGTATCACCAGCTTTTGCATAAAAAATAAATTGGGGAATGAGTATTGTGTCCCCCGTTTTTTTATGGTAACCATCAGAGCACAGGAGAATGGAGTGAATAGCCAGCCAGTTCCTGAGCCTTCTAAGCTGCTGCGGAAGCTGAACCTGCTTGATACGACTTTTCTGGTAATAGGGGCGGTCGTCGGTTCCGGGATATTCCTGACAACCGGCTTTATCGCCGAATACCTCCCCTCGCCTTGGCTGATCCTGGTGGTCTGGCTGCTGGGAGGATTCTTCGCCGTTAGCGGAGCCCTGTCCTTCGCCGAACTGGGAGCCATGTACCCGCAGGCTGGCGGACAATATCTCTACCTGCGCCAGGCCTATGGCCCCTGGGCCGGGTTTCTCTACGGCTGGGGCTTTTTCTGGGTCATCGAGTGCGGCGGTATCGCCGCCCTGGCTGTGGGATTTGCCGAGTATTTCGGCTACTTCTTTCCCTCTCTATCAACCAGGACCTTCCTCTTACAATGGAACATGGCCGGGCTTGAATATTCTCTATCCGCCGGACAGTTAATCGCCGTAGCTTCAATTTTGCTGCTTACGGCCATCAACTATCTCGGGATTAAGAGCGGAATCCTCGTCCAGAATATCTTCACCTTCCTGCGCCTGGCAGCCGTGGCCGTACTGGTTATCCTTGGTCTGACCATTGGCTCAAAGGCAGGCCTAACTTCTCCGGGCCAGCTGTTTTCAGGGGATACGACTTTCAACCTCAAGTTCTTTGGACTGGCCTTCATCGCTGTCCTGTGGACTTACGACGGCTGGTACGGCGTCAATTGCGCAGCCGGAGAGATAAAAAATCCAGGCCGGAACATACCATTAGGGCTTATCCTGGGCACATTGAGCGTCACCCTCATCTATTTCCTGGTAAATATCGTCTATATCACTGCCCTGCCCGTGGAAGCGATGAAAGGGGTGGCCCGGATCGGAGAGGCCGCCTCAACCCAGCTTTTCGGCCCAACGGCCACCCAGTTCGTCTCGGCCACAATTATGATCTCGATTTTTGGCTGCCTGAGCGCCACCATTATCTACGGGCCGAGGGTTTACTATGCCATGGCCCAGGACCACTGTTTTTTCAGGAGCATGAAATTCGTTCATCCCAGGTATCGGGTCCCAACCAGGGCTATTGTCTGGCAGGGTATCTGGTCATCTCTGCTTTGCCTTACTGGAACTTATAAGGACTTATATGAATATGTCGTCTTCACCCTGGTGATATTCTGGGGAGCCACCGGGCTGGCCGTCATCATCCTGCGACACAAACAGCCTGCGGTTCCCAGGCCTTATAAAGCCTGGGGATATCCCGTCCTTCCGCTGCTTTTTGTGCTGATAAACCTGGGAGTCTTTATAAATACCGTCTGGGCCCAGCCTTTCCGGTCGCTCATCGGGCTGGCCATCCTCCTGGCTGGAATCCCGGCTTTCCTCTACTGGAAATCGAAAGAGAAAGAAACAGACAACACTCCGGGTTTCTAAGAGAGTGTCTGTTTTGTTATTTTTAGTTATTTTGAAGAGCAGTGATTTACAATTATAAAGGTAAAGTTATCAAACTTGAGTTTCAAACTGGAGGGAAAGAATGACCAGCGTTATAAAAAAATCTTTTCGACTCAGATTATCTGTAACCATTCTGGCCATAACACTTTTTTTAACATTATTAACACCGGCCGGGGCAGCAGGTTGGCCGAATTCTCTGGATCAGACTGTTTTTCCCGCTTCGCCCGAAAACCCGGTCAAGGTCGGCCTGTTTGGCATCGGCCTCAATACTTACTGGGGTCAGTTCGGCGGGCTGCGGGAACGGCTGGAAGGTTATCTGAAAAATATTGAAAAAGGGCTCAACTCAACCGGTGGCTGCGAGGTGGTGTCAGCCGGCCTGGTGGACACGGTGGAGAAAGCCCGGCAGGCTGCGGCTCTCTTTAAATCCAGCAATGTCCGGATAATTTTTCTTTACGTCTCCACTTACGCTCTGTCTTCGACAGTTCTGCCGGTCGTCCAGGAAGCTAAAGTGCCGGTGATTGTTCTCAACCTGCAACCAGCAACGGCTATTGATTATAAGTGGTTTAATTCGCTGGGCGACCGCGGGAAGATGACCGGCGAGTGGTTAGCCTTCTGCCAGGCCTGCTCCGTTCCAGAAATCGCCAGCGTTTTCCATCGCTCTGGCGTAGATTTTCACCTGGTCACGGGAACGCTTGACGACCAGGAAGCCTGGCAGGAGATAAACGAGTGGGTGGAAGCTGCCCGCGTGGCTGACACCCTTCGTCATACCAACCTGGGAATTCTCGGTCACTACTACAACGGCATGCTTGACGTTTACTCAGACCCAACTCAGTTAGCAGTCAGCCTTGGTCTGCACATTGAATTTCTGGAAATGGCTGAACTCCGGGAATTGCGGAAAAAAGTTGCGGCCAGAGAGGTTGAAGCTAAAATCCAGGAAATGCAGCGCGCCTTTAACCTCCTGCCTGAATGCTCCCGGGCTGAAATTGAAAGAGCCGCTCGCACGGCCTGCGCCCTGGAGCGGCTGGTAGCGGAAAAGAAACTCGGCGCCGTGGCTTACTACTACGAAGGAACTCCAGGCAGTGAAGACGAAGACATCATCACTTCCATGATTGCGGGAAATTCGCTGCTCACCGCCCGCCACGTGCCCATGGCTGGAGAATGTGAAGTTAAAAACGCCGTGGCCATGAAGATCATGGACGCTTTTGGTGCTGGTGGCTCTTTTACAGAATTCTACGCCATGGATTTTAAGGAAGATGTGGTGCTCATGGGCCACGATGGCCCCGGTCACGTCGCCATCGCTGAAGGTAAACCTCTGCTCAAACCGCTGGGAGTTTTTCACGGCAAGCCGGGTAAGGGTCTTTCCATAGAGATGAGGGTCAAGCACGGACCGGTGACTCTGCTGTCTGTGGTCCAGACCAGAGACGGCCAGCTTAAACTCCTGGTGGCAGAAGGAGAATCAGTGCCCGGGCCAATTCTGGAAATCGGTAACACCAACAGCCGTTATAAATTTCCGCGGGGAGTCAAAGGCTTCGTGGACGCCTGGAGTAAAGAGGGCCCGGCCCATCACTGCGCTGTTGGTACCGGTCATATAGCTTCCAAAATCCAGAAGTTAGCCGCCATTCTGGGTGTGAAATTCGTTCTGGTCTAAGAACCAGAACTGTAAGCAGCTTCTTGAATTTTCAATAATTATGCTTGCAATATTGATAATTTTGCAGGTGTTCTTTTTAACTTATCTATCCTTCTGGCTTATTCCGAAACCGCCACGGGAATTACTGTAACCTAATCAATAAATTATTGATATAGAATGATTTAGCCCGCTACAAGGCCGGGCAAAAAATTTCTTGACACCACCAACAGAAATTATAATCATATAGTTAAAGGAGGGCCAAGATGTCTAATAGGAAAAAAGGGTGCATTCTTTTCTTTTTTCTGGCAGGGCTGGCTGCCACAGCCATGATTTTTTGTTGGCCAGCGGCCGGTCAGGAGCGACTAGGGGCCAAGAAAACCAGCCTCCGGACCAATTCCTGGTTGTTCCTCCCCCGGACGACGCTGCTGGCAGTGGGCGACAGCCTGACCCAGGGCACCAGGGACGCCACCAATAACCAATACTTTTTGCAGAACGCCTACCTGCAAAGGGTAGCCAGCAAACTGAGTCTGGTCTTGCCGCTGAAATTCAGTCAGGCCTGGCTTGATGTCAACGGTAACCGCCTTAATCCCCTGACCGTTCCCACTAACCTTGGCGTGGACGGAGAAGACATCTTTTCGGTGGAAGGTTATGAATATTACAAGCGGGCTGGCAGCAGTTCCAATTATGTTTCATCCGATTATCTCTGCGACCGGCTTCAGCCCTATCTTTTTACCGATATGCACGACAAAGTTCTCTACCCCATTAACATCCTGGCCGGAAAACCGGTTAGCCAGATTGACGCTCTCATCTGGCATCTGAATAACCGCACGGGTCCAGCCATTGTCACCTTCTGGGTCGGCAACAACGATGCCGCCCTGTCCACCCTCGGTCTTGGAGGGAAGAACCCCCAGTACCTGCCTATTCCCTTTGACCAGATTAAGGACAAGCTCAAACCGGTAGTCAGCTATTTGCTGAATTACGGAAAAAATCAAGGGGCCATTGCTTTTGACCCTTACACCGCTGCCCATATCGAACACAACCTGACCGATACCAGCGATTTCTCTAACCAGCTCAACCGTCTGGTCACCAGAATCAACCTGAACCGCACCGGGGTCCAATATTTCTTCCTTACTTATCCTTACTACCAGGAAGTTGGCTATTTAATGGGAAATGAAGACCTGGAGTTCTATCTCAGCAAGCTGGGGTATTCCATCCCGGAAAGCTTTAACGGTCGGGTTTCACTACTGACGTTTTTCTGCCTTTATGCTCTGGTCAAGGAAGGAGAAGTGAGCCGGGTTCCCCTCATTCTTGGCAATGATGGTCTGGTGATGAGCGGCTATGAGTCTCTAACCATCAAAAATCGGATTGACTATTTTAATGCCATTATCTCAATGCTCAACGGAAGACCAAATGTGCACATCGTGCCAACTGGTGATAAATTGAATAAAGCTTTTTCCACCGGACTGCAGGTTAATGGCTACACCCTGACCAGAAACTGGGGCCGCGGGGGTTCTTTTTCCCTGGACGGCGTTCACCCCGGACATACCGTCCAGGCCCACATTGCCAACATCCTGCTGGATGAAATAAACAAGTCTCTGGGGCTTAATGCCCCGTTGTGGGACCTGGCTTCAGTGCTGGCTTCTGACCCTTACGTTGATTTTGATGGCGATGGCTGGGTGGCCGGTCCTAACCTTCCGGCATCAGGACGGACAAAAATACTCTATCTATTTAAGGACTATCAGGAAGGAGTTCAGGGACCAGCGGTTATTGATACTATGACGCCGGGTGAGGTCTGGTCGCTCATCTCCGACGCCCTGCTGGAAGAGATTCTGGGCATTTCCTTAATCCGGACGGAAGCTGAAAGAATCGGGGTCGTGCCACTGAAGAAATAAATTTCTTTCAGATGGCAGCCTGCAAGAAACAAGGCTCGGGGCTTAAAAAAACTTACCAAATTTAAATAGCTCAATGCTGAAAGGCGCTGGCAGCTTATCTCTTAAGAAGGAGGTAATTTTTTAAGTATCAACCTGCTGAAATTTTCTCCCGACTCATTGTCTATCAAAATGAAGACCCGGCGGGGAGAAAAGGCATCATCTCGGCTGGACTAAAAGTGCCGTTAATTCTTGTATTTATTAAAACTGAGGGAAAAGCTAAAATCTTAATGGCTAAAGGCTTATAATTCAAAGAATTTCCAGGAGGGCTAAATGGAAGCAAATCAACCTTTTCTCCGGGGACAAAAGTCAGAAATAAAAAAACGGACAGAAGGTAACTGGCTGGCCTGGCTGAACCTGTTTGGTTTTCTGGGAATGGTAACGGTTAATTACCTGGCCAACGCCCTGCCCATAAACAACCTGGATACCGGCCAGCTTTCAGACAAGTACCCCAACCTGTTTGTGCCAGCCGGTTTCACTTTCTCCATCTGGGGGGTTATCTACCTGCTGCTGGCCGTTTTTATTTTCTTCTCGCTGAAGCAAGCCCTAACCGGGCGGGAAGTGTTCCCGGCTTTTAAGCGACTGGGCATCCTGTTTTTCCTGACCTGCCTGGCCAATGCCGGCTGGATTTTTGCCTGGCACTACGAGAAGCTTATCCTCTCGCTGTTAGTCATGCTAACCCTGCTTATCCTGCTCATCATAATCTACCAGCGCCTGGACAGTCGCCCTTATGATGAAATTCGGCGTGATAAATTTCCGGCCAAACTTCCCTTCAGTATCTACTTAGGCTGGATTTCGGTAGCCACAGTGGCCAACACCACAGCTGTGCTGGTCGGCTTCAACTGGAACCGTTTCGGCCTGAGCGAGCAGTTCTGGACAGTGCTCCTGCTGGCTGTGGTGGTTATTTTAACCATAATCTTTATCTTTAAGAAAAAAGATTATCTTTACGCCCTGACCATCATCTGGGCTCTGCTGGGTATACTTTACAAAAGGATTCAAGATACCGCTTCAGCCGACCGGGCCGTGGAAATTTCCATCCTGGTTTCCCTAGCTGTTATCTTTCTAATTTTAATTCTTCGAGCCAGTCGTCTGATAAAAACAAAACAGTAGATTCAGCCGCCGGAAGCATCAAGAGTTCAATCGGTTAGAACCCTATTAACCAAACTTGACAAAGAACCTCAAACTGGTTTATTCCTGATATCAGGAAGGAGGGAAAAAATGAAAAAGCTACTGATCATTTTTACCATTTTTGTCTTTTGGCTCGCCTTCCCCGGACTGGCGGATAAGACCGTCAGGGATTCGGAAGAAGCTACCCACATCCTGGTAGGTGAAGTGACCGCAGTTGAAGGCTATTATGACTACAACGAGTATGGCGATTACCTGATTTTTAGCCGGGTTACGGTTCGGGTGGACAAAGAGTTAAAAGGAAAGGCGGAGAAATTTGTCTCCTTCACGGTTGAAGGCGGGGAAGTCGGCGAAATGGGGCTTCGCGTTTCCAACATGCCGGTCTTTAAGAAAGGTCAGGTCCACAAACTGTACTTAAAAAAGCTAAACGGCTTATATAAGTTGATAAAGCAGGAAAAAATCAAGCCTGAAGCTAAACCTCAGACTGAATGCTGCGCTACCTTCGCTAAATGGCCGTCCAAGACTGCTTCTTATTACCTCAACCCGAATTGTAACGATATGAGTTCAGATTGCACCTGGGGGGAGATAGACCAGGGTTCAGGCAGCTGGCAGCCTGTTTTCAACCTGGTAATTGCTGGCAGCACTTCCATGACCAAGGTACGGCAGGATTATCAGAACATCGTCTTTTTCAGGAAGGCCAAAGGCGGTAGCACCATTGCCGTCACCTACACCTGGTACAATCGGACTACCGGTATTATCATTGAATTTGACATGATGTTCTACGACGGCTGGAAATACTTTAGCTTCGATAAAAATTGCACCGCAGCCTGCAATGGCGGTTTCTACCTGAGCGTGATTGCCGCCCACGAATTCGGCCACGCCATCGGACTGGACCATAACGACTGCACCACCTCCATTATGTACCCATATGCCGATTACTGCGAAACCGGGCTGGTCCAGAGCGTTGACCGAGCCTGTGCTGACACCATTTATTGACAGCCATCAGGCAGGCAAGGCCAGCTCACCCGAACGAGCTGACTGCATCTGGCAAAGAAAATATCAGTAGAAGGAGAAAAAAGATTGGCATGAAAGGGGGAAAAGAATCGCAGCCATAGATGTTCTCATTCTGCAAGCTTGAGCCCAGCTGAGCTTTTCCCGTCCGCCAGTCCATGAGCTGTCATAATTACAGGACCGGTTTAATGAATAACAAACGGAAGCCTAAGAGAGTTACCCTGAGCAGCCAGTCACACTAAAATCCTGTCAGGCTATATCTTCTACCTTTGCTCTTCTCATTTTTTTATTCAAACATCTTCATAACCAGGCGCCTTCCAGCAGACATCATCGACCTGACTCAGGCCTGACTTAGGCCAATTTAATGACCCCGGCCGATGCCGATTTTTGTTTCCCCTCGATTATTAAAGGGCTCTTTCTATATCAGTCAGACCAAAAATAGGATAAAATTTGAACGCTGGAAGGTACTATAAAATGAGCTCGGACCGAACAAAAGAAGGCAATCAGGAATCAGCAGCCCCGGGCCGCAGCCGGCTTCAAGCCCTGCGGGCTGAAATCTCCAGACTTCTTCCTCAAGCCATGCTCCGGGATTCATACCGCGTCCGGGAAAAACTGGCTCAAATCCTCAGTTCCAGCCTGCCGCGGCGCAACCCGGCTAAAGCCACCGACCTGCTCCTGCGGCTGAAGCAGCAGTTAGAAGAGTCAGCTGAAGAAAAAAGAGCCCGCCAGCGCCGCAAGCCGCGCCTGTCCTATCCGCATGAGCTGCCCATCACCAGGCACCGCCAGGAGATAGTCCGGGCCATAAAAGAGAATCGGGTAGTCATAGTCTGCGGCGAAACCGGCTGCGGCAAGAGCACCCAGCTGC
>DMVN01000256.1 GCA_003476685.1 Acidobacteriota bacterium
AGCTTGGTCCGGCAGGCCCGGTCGTCGAAAGAATTGCCGACCGCTTTGGCCTGGTGCAGTAAGATTTCTCTCCTGTTCTGGTCAATCTCCAGGGAGGTGGTCAGATAGCCAGCCGGCATCAGGGACCGGACGGAAGCTCCCTGGCGGTCCTCAGAATGGGTCAGGATTTCAAAGGGGTTGGCCGGGCCGTCCGGCCCGAAAACCCGGTTGGAAGCCACGCAATGGGCGTAGATAATGTGACGCCCGGCAATATCAATGACCGGGTCGGAGATGTACCCGGGTCGTCCGCCGGTCATGATACTGAAAGCAACCATGGTAGCGGTTGACCTCAGGTCGGCCTCGCAGGCGCCCACCAGACCCTGGTTGTTAAGTTCATGAAAGCCCAGGCAGGGATAAGCCTGGATATGCCCACCGTAGAAACCACCCAGGCAGTTGATGGTCACAGCCATGGCCTGGTATTTCTGGAGAAGTTGTCTCATTCCCAGGTACATAGCAGCAGAATTGACCAGTTCAGAGAATTTTACGTTCTGCACCAGGGCTGCCTTTTTCCACCAGCTTCTAGCTGTTTCCCTGGCTTCCTCCCGGTTAGCTTTTTCCCAGGCAGCGTTCAGTTCAGAAAAGGGCAAATTTAAAACCCGGATACCAGCCAGGTTCAGGGGCTCCCCTCCTTTGTGGTCACGGAATAAAAGAATGGTAGAATTATTCATCCGGTACAAAGTTTCTTCTGGCGATAGCAGGTTCAGGGGGTCAGGATAACAGGTCAGATAGCCAGGAGCCGGAGTCATTTTTCTTCTGACCTGCTCTACCAGCCGGGCCAGGCTGGTTTCCTGGCCCTGAGTTTTCAGGAGGCTCAGGGTTCGAACAGCCTCCGCCAGATGGGCCGGTTCCGAAGAACAGATGAAACCGAAATTTTCCTTTTTCTCTCTAATAAGACTGGCGGTATAGACCAGGAAGCCCCCGCTGCCTCCATATTGAAAATCAACGTAAAGGACCGGCTGGCCGGTTTCCACCACTGGCTGGACCACCCGGTTCCAGCAATTCAACTGAAATACCACATAGCCGTCGATGTCTTTTTCCCGGTCTTCTTCCAGGATTCTGGCGGTTTCTTCCGGGCCGCTGGCCGTGGCCGTTAAGAAAGAAAACTCGGGCAGCCTCTTTTCCAGAAACGATAGGTACTGTTCCATCACCGGCCTGAAATCGAAACCCAGGTTCGGCCAGTCGGGACGGTCCTGACGGGGCCGGTGCAGGGCGAAAAGCAACCTTACCCTGGCCTTTTTCTTGACGGGAAGAGAACTTAAATCCAGCAGAGCCGGTTGCTGGGCCTGGCTGCCTGATTTCCCCGTGGCCAGGCCAGCCGCCGCCAGCAGGGCACAGCGACCGCAATGCTGAAAAAATTCCCGTCGCCTGATAAGACCGGATTTCCTCTCTTGACCCTGACTTTTCTTTGATTTAGCCATCGCTCTTGCCTTTTCCAGTTTCCTTAAAAACAATTTCGTACAGCCTGGATATAATTCAGACTTAAAAAGAAAATACTGTTAATTGTAATTCCATGTCAAGGTAATAATTTCTCCAATATTGACATTTTTTGATTATAACGGGCTCAAAAATCGACTAAAAAATTGACAGGTAAATAAAACAGGCTTAAAATGTTGCTTAATGTGGGTTATAAGTTTATGAGTTTATTACTTGAAAACAAAAGAAATAGGCTGGTCGCAGTCTGCTGGCCGTTTTTTTCATTGATATTCCTCTTTTTGCTATCCTCGGGCCTGCTGGCTCAAGAAACTCTTAAGAAAAGCGAAGGACAGCAGATTATCATCAGCCAAGAATCCGAACCAGACCGCCTTGGAGTGACCGTTCTGCCGGTCGTTTACTACACGCCTGAAACCAAAATGGCCTTTGGCCTGGGTAGCCTGCTGACCTATCGGTTCGGACTGCTGTTCAAACAGGCCCGTCCCAGCACTCTTTTTATCGGGGCCATCTATACCCAGATGAAACAGTTCACCCTGCAGCTTAAGCCGGAATTGTACCTCCAGAAGGATTCTTTATTGTTGACTGGCAATTTTCTGGCCGAACGTTTCCCTACTAAATTATGGGGGGTAGGACCTGATACGGAAGAAGTCATGGAAGAAGTATACACTCCCCAGCGCTTCCTGCTGGAAGTGGGCTTGCAGAAAAAGTTTTTCTGGAAAATTCCACTTTACCTGGGTTTGAAGTACCATCTGGAAAGCACCAGGATTGTGGAAACCGAGCCCGGCAAACTCCTGGACCAGGACCTGGTTACCGGAAGCAATGGCGGGTTGCTGTCCGGTCCCGGGATGGTTCTAAGCTTTGATAATCGCAACAACATATTCTACCCCACCGCCGGCTCTTATCTCCAGGCCAACATCTTATGGAATGACCATATTTTTGGCAGCGATTTTGATTTTCTCAACATCCAGCTGGACCTCAGGCATTACTACCAGGTTGGCGACAACCAGGTGCTGGCCATTCAGGCCCTGGCTGAAACCAACAGCGGAGGAGTCCCCTTTTACAAGCTGGCCCGTCTGGGCGGAGATTCTTTGCTCAGGGGATTTTACCAGGGCCGGTTCCGGGACATGAACCTGCTGGCTTTCCAGGCCGAGTACCGTTTTCCGGTCTGGAAAAGGCTGGGAGCGGTGGTCTTCGGAGCTATGGGTAGTTTAGCCAACCGCTTCCGCGACCTTTCCTGGGATGGGCTAAAATATTCCGCCGGCTTCGGCCTCAGATTCAAGATTATTCCCAAAGAAAATGCCAACCTCCGGGTGGATTTGGCTTTCGGACCCGGCAATTATGGAATTTATCTCAAGGCTGGAGAAGCTTTCTGACCGGTTTTCTCTCCCCTCTTCTTTTCCGTCAGCCAGAAACCATGAGAGATGCAGGCCGTGGGGCAGACCGGCTCGCACTTAAGGCAGCGGAGACAGCGGTCGCTGTCCGGGTTCTCATAAATCCTGATATTGACCGGACAGACTTTCTGACAGGCCTGGCAGAGGATGCAGCTTTCCAGGTCCACCTGCATCCTGAACAGGCTGACCCGGTTAAAGAAACCAAGGATGGTGCCCAGGGGGCAGGCCACCCGGCAGAAAGGCCTCTGGGACAGGACCATCCAGACCAGAAAAAATATCAGGATGGCCAGCTTCCAGGCAAAGAGAAAACCCAGCTGGGACCTGATGGCCGGGTTGAGCATGGCCAGCAAGACTCCCGCTTCCAGGGTTCCGGCCGGACAGACCCATTTACAGAACCAGGGCAGCCCCAGACCTGAAACATCAACCAGCAGCAACGGCAGCAGCAGGACCAGAAGAACCAGGATGACGTACCTCAGGTAGGTCAAAACCCTCGGAATCTGAATCTTGGGCCCGGGTATTTTGTAAATCAATTCCTGCAGCAAGCCAAACGGACAGAGCCAGCCACAGGGCAGGCGGCCCCCAATGGTTCCCATCAGGCCCAGGCTGCCAATGACGTACAGGCCTAATTTTTTCTGACCCACTCCCAGGTTATACCTCAGGGAATTGAGTGCATTCTGTAATGCTCCAACCGGACAGGCTCCGATGGCTGCCGGGCAGGAATAGCAATTCAGGGCCGGCAGGCAAATTCCTTTAGTTTTAGCCTGGCTGATCTGTCCTCTGGCCAGTGACAGGAAATCCAGATTAAAGCCCAGGGCCGCGGCCACCTGGATTATTCTCCTTTTCTTTTCGTTTTTCATCTCGTTCCTCAGTAGGACCTAACCGATTCCGATGCATTCCAGGCAGACGGTAACTGCTTTCTGCCAGACCACCTTGAATTCTCCGCTCAGCAGTCCGACCAGCACCAAAATTATCGACAGACTGAGCCAGAAGACCAGCCAGAGTTTTCTCCTGTTCATGGGCTTCACCTTTTACCGGTTTCTACCGGCAGGTCGTCCCGGTTGCTCCACTCATTGAAGCTCCCGTCAAAGAGCCTGACCCGGGGATACTTTAAGAGGTATTTCAGGGTCAGGTAGGTATGCGAGGCCATCAATCCCTGGCCACAGGAAACAATAATGGTCTTATCCGGAGTTACTCCCAGCTCCTGCAGATTGTTCATGATCATCTTCAGGTCTTTCCAGCTTCCGTCTTCCCGGAGAAAAGAAGCCCAGAAAATATTAAGGGCCCCGGGGATGTGGCCGTTTCTTTTCCAGTTGCCCCGTTCTCCCGCATACAGTTCAGCCGACCTGACATCGAGAAGAACAGTGGTCTGGGTATCACGGTTTTTGACCTGTTCCAGCCGGACCCGGACCGATTCATCAGGCTCCACTTTCTGTCCATAGCTGACCCGGGTAAGCCGCGGATAATCCCGGGAAATGGGTCTATTTTCATTCTTCCAGCGGCTGAATCCGCCGTCCAGAATGGCCCAGTCAGTATGCCTGATGTAATCCAGAGCCCAGGACAAATAGGTAGCCCGATAATTGTTGATTTCGGTATAGATGATGATAGTGGTCTTTTTATTTATGCCAAGCTGTTCCAGCAGCCGAACCAGAACCTCAACCGGAAGCAGAAGACCTGGAACCCCGTTTTCTGGCCAGCGCAGTGCCGTTTCATCCAGGTAAACAGCGCCCGGGATGTGGCCGGACCAGTAATCCCGGACATCAGCTCGCATGTCGACGATTCTGAGGCCGGGCCGGTCGAGGTTGGCCTGCAGCCAATCGCCCGAGACCAGTTTGTTGTCAGGAACCTGGGCTTTAAGAACGGTCCATAAAATTAAGAGCCCTAAAAAAAGGAATAAAATGGTCTGAGAAAAATTCCAATCTGACCTTCTGTTCATCATCATAACACCTTGTATCAAATAAATTTTTTTAAGCCTAACGGCTTATTTTGCCCTCATCCAGGGAAAGCAGGTTATCCGCAACCTGGCACAACCCATGGGAATCAGCCTGATTTTCACCTCTGGTTCTCCGGACACCACCGGACTGGGAGGAACGCGGCCGACCATGCGGCCTTCTTCCTTCCAGTCTGCCAGGCGCCTGGCCCTGGCTTCCAGGACCAGAGGAGCAGCCTCTAAGGAAAAAGGCTGGTAGCTCACAGCTCTTTTTTCCAGCAGCCTGAAGCTGTCGGCGGGATTTTTTTTATCCAGCACCAGGGCATAATTCCAGGGTGAGGCAGGCAGGACTTCCCAGGCCGGCCAGTCCTCGCTGCCTCCGGCTCTTTTCCATTCTTCTTTTATTTCCAGCGAATACCAGAGTGGTCCCCGTCCGATAGAGGCAGCCTGGCCAATCCCTGGCCAGAACTTAACCCTTACCGGCTGTTCCAGGAATAGCTCCACCTGGTCTCCATTTTTCCAGGTTCTTTCTAGCTGGACATATTTACCGGCCGCCCGGACCTCAACCGGTTTTTCGGCGTTGACCGTAACCACGGCTCTTTCTGCCCAGCCCGGGAGACGTAAATAAAGCGGGAAAGCCACCGGTTGGTCAGCATACAGGGTTAGCCTGATTCTTTCGCTGAAAGGATAATCAGTATCCTGGACCAGCCTGACGGTCTGTCGGGTCTGACTCACCTTAAGGCTCACCTGGGATGGCCCGTAGAAGATGGCAGCCAGGCCATCATCGGCCGTGGCCAGCCATAGGTGCTTAACGTAGTAGGGCCAGCCAAAGGCCACGTTGTGCTGGCAGCAACGGTACTTCCAGGGGTCAAAGGACAGCAGAGTGCCGGAATTCTGGAAATCATGCTGGTCTGAGCTATCGCAACTCACCAGGTTGGCTGCGGTCAGATAGTGCAGCGCTTTCAGGTCGGGAGTCAGGGCTGCCGGCAAGGAATTGACGGCGATTTCTTCGGCCCGGTCAGCATAGATGATATCCCCGGTGATTTTGAGCAATGATTCAAAGCTGTTCATGAACTCAACCATGGTGCAGGTTTCGGCTCCCTGCCTGGGGTCGTTGTAACCGGGCCTGATATTTTCATCGGCCGCAAACATTCCGCCCGGCTGCTGGCCGTAGTTTTCCATCAACTGCCGGTAATTTCTTTCGACCGCTTCCAGCAATTGCCGGTCAGAAGTCTGCTGATAATAAACCGCTGGATACCTCAGGCCCATGGCAATATTCACCCCATGGTAAAAGGAACTCTCTTCCCAGTTACAATCCCGCTCCGGACTGAGAATGGGAGAAGCCCAGTCAGCCGTCCTACGATAAATCTTTTCGGCCAGTTCCAGCAACCACTTCTGCCCGGTGCGGTTATAAAACCAGTAAACACTTTCCAGGTTCTCCCCGCCCCGAAGTTTCTGCCAGCTCCCTGGCAAAAGCTTCTCTTCAGGCAGCCCGTGCTGGTAGCGAAAGTAGGCTGACATGAAGTCCAGGACTCTCCGGTCACCGCTGAATTCGTAATAACTCTGAAGACAGGCCAGGGCCACCATGTTGGGCCAGAGGTCGTTATTTTCCCGGTTATCAACCGGGCCAAAATAACCATCAGATTGCTGACTTCTCACAATGGCTTCAATCCACTTTCGGGCTGAAGCTATCATCTCCGGGTCGCGCAACAGGTAAGCCAGGTCACCAAAGCCTTTAAGCCAGTAGGGCATTTCTTCCCAGCCCCGGCCTTTCAGTGTCAGCCAGCCGGAATCAGGCTGCAGAAATCTGGAAATTTCCTGAAGACGGCCGGTCAACCCATCAGCCATGAGACGAAGCTGGCTCAGGAGCCAGCCCCGGGCCTCAACCTGCCCCGGGGGTAGCTTCAGCAGAGGATTGGGTCGAAGCGGCGGTTTATTGCCGGGATAGTGGGAATTAACACGGTCTAATGGCGGACTATTTTTTATCTTGACCTCGGTCATCTTGTCCTCACTGCCCAACCAGTTCAGGCCGGCCAGGCCAAAAATTAAAAAGGTTAATATTAATAACCGGAACAGGATTGTTCTCCAGCCACACATCTTCGGCCTCACCTCTCCAATCAGGTCGTCATATTTTCTGATATCCAAGACAACCTGATTTTTCTTATATCATTTTACCAGCTTTTTTCATAATGTCTCAGTCCAGGCCATAGTCCGGAAGTCAAGAAACCCGCCCGGCTGCTGGACAGATAACCTGAGCCTTCTCCGCCTGCCTCCACCGTCTTTTAGTAATCAGGTCAGACCTCAACTTGGAGACAGTCCGGGAACCGGGTCTTAACCCGGGAATAACTGGAATTAACTGGAATAATATAATTAACTGGAGTCCCCTGCCAGTCGAGCCGCTTCTGGATAACAATTTTGTTATCGGCTAAATCTGGACCTCATAAACCCCCTTTAGCGGCTTAAAAACCAATTCGGGGTTGAAGACCCAGGCCAGAAGGTTGACGTGGCGAAAATACGGGAAAAAGCGGCTGCGGTAAAGAAAGCCCTGAGAATAATAGCCTTTGCTCCACTCCACCACTCCCACCATTCCCCGGGAATAAAGGTAATGTAAAAAGCGATTGATGACCTGACGTTTCTCCGCCGGTGTCAGGGAATCAAGGTAAAGGTGATTGAGCCAGGCCCAGCGTTCCAGGCTTCGGCCGAGGTGGTCATGTTCCAGGTAATTCAACAGGCCTACCAGGCGGCCTTCTTTTTTTACGGCCAGGGTACTGGAAACGCCAGGATGGAGAATTTCTTTCTTCAATTCTTCCGGGCCGAGCCAGACCCTGGCTAATTCTACTTTCCCGGCATATCGATTCAACAGGCCAACAGCCGCCGGCAGGTCAGCTTCCTGAAATTCTTCCAAGACCAGGTCCCCCGACCAGTCCGCTTCAGGCAGCCGGTGAGCTCCCCAGATTTTTATAGCCGCTCTTTCCCAGGCTTTAAGATTCTCTGAGTAAGCCACCCTGTCCAGTTCCAGAACCCGCCCCAGAACTGACATCTTCTTAAGGAATTGCAGGGGCTGCCCTTCAGTTTTGAATTTATCTACCAACCGGGAAGAACGATGGCCTGATTCCAGGTACAGCAGGGCGAAATCGTAAAGGGCAATTTCCTGGTTGATTCTGACTGCTTCCCTGATAACAGCCTGGGCCAGACCTCTCCGGGCATACTCTTTCCGGCTAACCAGCAGGCAACTCAGTATGGCCCGATAATTTTTTCCCTGGTAATGAAAGGTCCTGGGAATGTTGCCCAGGAAGGCCAGGATTTCGTTCCCTTTGTAAGCGGCCACAAAATGTTTTGGGTCTCCGGCTATCTCCATCAGATAACGAACAAAGGCTGGTCGGTAGAGGTTAGGAAAGGAAGCCACCTCATATTCATCCCGCCAGGCCTGGTGAGCCATTTTTTCCAGGGCTTCCAGGTCGCCGCGAAAAGGTTCGATAGATATCCCGTTTAACATTCTTCCCCCTCAACTTAATTTCTTGACCTGGTACTTTTCAAACCAGGCCTGCAAATAGAGCTGTTGCCAAAGCTGGTGATAGGGCCTGAGCTGGCCGTCGGGAGAAATCGAAGGATTGCTCAGGCTTTCAAAACAAAAAAAAGTTTCCATCGCTAACAGCCGTATGGCCTGGTCTCTTCAGCCTGAATCTTTGAGACAGGCCCGGCCAGAAATATATTAACCAGAAGAGCCGGCCAGAGTCTCCAGCCTTGAAGCTTGCAGCCATGAGACCTCCTTATTTTATATTTAATTTTGATATTATATAAACTTGCCGCTCCGACTGCATTTAAATTTTTAATAATGAAATAGTCTGGTCTCCCGGCTTTTAATCCATATAACAGAAACCTGACTCCAGCCCAACTGAAATTTTTGATCGATATTTCTATCCAAAAATTTCTTGTGCTATAATGCCTCTCTTAAATTTCTGATTACTTGTTTGGTGGCACCGGCCATTCTGGATTAAAGGAGTCTCCTTTGATCGATAACCGCCTTTATAAACATCCGATTCTACCGGTTGAAGATAAGCCTCTCTTCAGTTTTTATTTTCAGGGACTGGAACTCAAAGCCCGGGAGGGCGAAACCATTGCCTCAGCCCTGTTTGCCAACGGCATCCGCATTTTCAGCTATCACCACAAGGATGGAGCCCCCCAGGGAATTTTCTGCGCCAATGGCCAGTGCGCTCAATGCCTGGTGCTGGCTGACGGCTTCCCGGTTAAATCCTGCATGGAACTGATAAGGCCCGGGATGAAAATCCAGCCGCTGGTCGGGCTGCCCGAACTGCCGAAAGTTGACCCTGAAAGCAGCCTGGAATTCAAGGCCATAGAAGAGCTGGAAGTGTCGGTGCTGATCATCGGCGGTGGGCCGGCCGGGCTGTCGGCAGCCATCGAACTGGGCCAGCGGGGCGTCGATTGCCTGCTGGTTGATGACAAGCACCGCCTGGGCGGCAAGCTGGTTCTCCAGACCCACCGCTTCTTCGGCTCGGTGGAAGCAGTCTATGCCGGGACCAGGGGCATCGACATTGCCACCAGGCTGGAGCAGGAAGTGCGCCGCTACCCCCAGGTCAGAATCTGGCTGCAGAGCACAGCTCTGGCTGTCTTCAGCGACAAAAAGGTGGGGATACTCAAAGAAGGTCAGAAATATGCCCTGGTCAAACCGAGGATACTGCTGGTGGCTGCCGGTGCCCGGGAGAAATCACTGGCCTTTCCAGGTAACGACCTGCCCGGTGTTTATGGAGCCGGGGCCTTTCAGACTCTGGTCAACCGGGACCTGGTCAAGCCGACAGAGAAGCTGTTCATTGTCGGGGGCGGTAATGTGGGTCTGATTGCCGGTTACCATGCGCTTCAGGCCGGCATCAAGGTGGTGGGCCTGGTGGAAGTCATGCCCGAAGTCGGCGGCTACAAGGTCCACAAGGATAAACTGGCCCGGCTGGGCGTGCCCATCATGACTTCTCATACCATTCTGAGCGCCAGCGGGAAAGAGAGCGTGGAGTCGGTCACTGTAGCCCGGGTGGATGAGAAATTCAAGCCGGTCCCAGGTTCGGAAAAAACTTTTAAGTGCGACACCGTTCTAATTGCCGTCGGGCTGGACCCGGTCAACGAATTCTACCTCAAGGCCAGGGAATTCGAGCTGCCTGTCTACGCCGCCGGGGATGCCGAGGAAATCGCCGAGGCTTCAGCCGCCATTTTCTCCGGCAAAATCAAGGGACTGGAAATCGCCCGGGAACTGGGCTTCTATCAGGGCCAGGTGCCCGCAGACTGGTACCGGACAGCCGAGATCTTAAAATCACGCCCGGGACAGGTCTACCCCGAATATTTTCTGGAAAAAGAGGAAGGGGTCTTTCCCGTCATCCATTGCCATCAGGAAATTCCCTGCGACCCCTGTTCAGCGGTCTGCCCCAGGAAACTGATTGAGGTCGACCGGGATGACGTCCGCCGGCTACCGGTTTATTACGAAGAAAAAGACGGCAAGGGCTGCAGCGGCTGCGAACGCTGTGTGGTCTTCTGCCCGGGGCTGGCCATCACCCTGGTTGATTACCGGAAAAACCCCGAATTCCCCGAGGTCACCATCCCCTTTGAATTCCTCAGGGAAATAATCAACCCCGGCGATGAAATCGAGCTGGTTGATGTTGAAGGACAGGTTCTGGCCAGGAGCCGGGTCAGCTCGGTTAAATCCATCAAGGGCAACGACCGGACTATTCTGGTTAAAGCCCAGGTACCCAGGGCCGTGGCCAAGAAGGTCAGCGGCCTGAAACTTCAACCGGAAATGGTTGAAGTCGAGGAACAGTACCAGGCCAGGATCCCGGATGAAGCCATTGTCTGCCGCTGCGAACGAGTAACGGCCGGAGAAATCAGGCGGCTGATCCGGGAAGGAATCCGTGATATCAACGAAATAAAGACAATAACCAGAGCCGGGATGGGACCGTGCGGGGCCAAGACCTGCACCCCGCTGGTGCACCGCCTGTTCCGGGAGGAAGGTGTCCCCGAAAGTGAAATCGTGGACCAGCCCAAGAGGCCGCTGTTCATTGAAGTCCCGCTGGGACTGTTTGCCGGTCTGGAAAAAGGAAAGGAGTCGGGACATGAGCCGTGCTGAATACGAGGTCATCATCATCGGAGCCGGCAGCGTCGGCACTCCCACCGCTCTGTTCCTGGCCCAGAAAGGGTACCGGGTGCTGGTGCTGGACAGAAATCCCAGCCCCGGCCAGAGCTCCAACAAGAGAGCCATCGGCGGGTTGAGAGCCACCCATTCTGACCCGGCCAAGATCAGACTCTGCCTGCGCAGTCTGAAAATTTTTTCCACCTGGAAAGAAACTTACGGTGACGATATTGAATGGCATCAGGGCGGCTATTGTTTTGTCGCTTACCGGGAAGAAGAGGAAAAAACCCTGAAAGAAGTCCTGCCGTTACAGAAAAAACATGGGCTGAAAATTGACTGGCTGGGAGCGGAAGAGTTGAGACAACTGCTACCCGACCTGAATCCCCGCGGCTTGGTCGGCGGAACTTTTTCTCCCGAGGACGGGCACGCTTCTCCCCTGCTGGCAGTGGAAGCCTTTTACCGCCAGGCCAGGAGGGCCGGGGCTGAATTCAGGTTCAGAGAAAAGGTCCGGCAGCTGATTGTAGAAAATGGAACGATAAAAGGAGTGGTAACGGACAGTGGCACCTACGGAGCCGGGATAGTCATCAACGCCGCCGGGGCCTGGGCCGCCCAGGTGGCCAGGCTGGCCGGACTGGAAATTCCAGTTAACCCCGATTCCCACGAAGCCGCGGTTACCGAACCGGTCCAGAGATTTTTTGAGCCGATGATTGTTGACATCAGGCCGGTCCAGGGTTCAGCCAATTATTATTTCTATCAGCACGCCACCGGCCAGATAATCTTCTGCATCACCCCCAGCCCCAGCCTCTGGGGATTTGACGAGCGGGAAACCAGTGATTTTCTGCCGATGGTCTCTCGCCGGATGATCGAGCTGATGCCACGGCTGCAGAATATCCGGGTCCGCCGGACCTGGCGGGGTCTTTATCCCATGACCCCCGATGGTTTTCCCATAGTGGGCTGGTCACGGGAGGTCAGGGGCTTTCTGCTGGCAGTCGGGATGTGCGGCCAGGGCTTCATGCTCGGGCCAGGCGTGGCTGAACTTTTGACCAGGTTAATCTCGGGCCAGGCCGGGCCGGACGACGAAGAAATTCTTTCCTACCTCTCACCTTACCGAAACTTCGTCAGCGAAGAAAAACTTAAATAAAGCCGTTTTTACCTCAGGAGCAGGGGCTGACCTTCTGCTTCCACCACTCTGACCGGAAAATCAAAAAGACTGGCCAGTAGTTCACTCCGGAAAACTTCCCCGGTTTCCCCGGCAGCCAGGATTCGTCCGTTTTTAATCATCACCAGGAAATCGGCCAGCCTGGGAATCAGGTCCAGACTGTGCAGCGAGGTGATGATGGTTTTCCCCCTGTCAACGGCCAGCTTTTTCAGCAGGCTGATGATCTCCATTTCATGTTTGAGGTCTAAAAAGGTAGTTGGCTCATCCAATAAAATAAGGTTGGAATCCTGGACCAGGGCCCGGGCGATGAGGACGATTCTCCTCTCCCCGCTGCTCAGTTCGAGACATTTCCTGCCGGCCAGGGCTTCCAGGCCCAGGTAAGCTATGACCTCTTCGGTCTTCTGGTAATCGCTCCTCGACGGGGTGGAAAAGATACCCAGATAACCGCTGCGGCCCATCAGGATAAAATCAAAGACCCGGAAATTGAGGGCGGCCGTATGTTCCTGGGGAACATAGCTGACCAGAGCCGCTCTCTCACCCCCCTTAACGGCTGACAGGTCGCGGCCATCGATAAACACCGACCCCGGGGGCAGACGGGTCAAGCCGGCCAGCGATCTTAGCAGGGTTGATTTGCCGGCACCATTGGGGCCGATGATGACCGAAACCTGTTTTGGCGAAAATTGCAGATTTTCCACCCGGAGTTGAAAGTTGTCGTAGTTGACTTCAAGCTTAATTATTCTGACCAGCACTTTTAGCTCCAGCTAGCCCGGGACTTCTTTATCAGGTAAAGGAAGAAGGGAATTCCCACCAGGTTGGTCAGAATTCCCACCGGGAATTCATAGGGCGAAAAAATCCGGATGAGGTCATCGGCCAGCAACATCAGACCGGCTCCAAAGCCAGCTGAGAGGGGCAGCACCAGACGGTTGTCCGAACCCACCAGACCCCTGACGGCGTGGGGCACAATCAGTCCCACCCAGCCGATGATTCCAGCAATAGCCACCACGGCCGAGGTGATAAGGGTGGCCAGGCAGATTATCAAAATTCTTTCCCTCTTAACCGCCAGGCCCAGAGACCGGGCTTCGTCATCGCTCAGGCTCAGAACGTTGAGGCGCCAGCTGAGGTTGAGCAGAAGCCCCAGACCGACGACGATCAACGGAGCCGACCACATCAGGTCTGACCAGGTAGCCTGAGAAAAACTGCCCAGCAACCAGAAAAAAAGAGATTGCAGGGCGTAGGGACTGGCCATGAATTCTATGGCCGAAAGCAAAGCCTGGAATAAGGCTGAAACTATGATTCCGGTCAGCAGGACGGCAATCATGGTATTCCTGGCGCCTTCGGAAACTAACAGTACCAGGACCACGGCCATAAGTCCGCAGGCAAAAGCCAGCAATTGCGGGGGAAAAGTCCGGCTTAGCAGGACCAGAGAGGCAGCCGCCCCGAAGCCGGCGCCGAAGGAAACTCCCAGTATATATTCATTGACCAGAGGATTGCGAAACAGCGACTGCAGGGAGGCTCCGGAAACAGAAAAGGCAGCTCCGGCCAGCAGGGCCAGCAGCAGCCGGGGCAGCCGGATGTTTAAGATGATATTGGCTTCCGGGCCGGATAGCAAAGCTGACTGCAGTCCTGTTAATTTAGCCAGGATGATGTTCAGAACCTTGTTTAGAGAAATGGCATAGGTTCCGAGGCTCAGGGAGAATACCAGCAAGAGCAACGGAAGAAAAATAGCGCTGACAATCAGCAGTTTTCGTTTAAGGCTTTTTCTTCGCAAACCAATCATAAGCCTTTATTTTAGCACAGAGCTCACTGAATAACCCCGGCTGGCCGTAAAAAAAAGCGAAGATTTCATCGCCAGTTTTTACCAGGTCAGGCCGAATGTCTGCCGCTGAACTAAAAAGGTCCGAGAGATAGAGGCTTTCCACCAGCACCAGGGCCGGGTCCCACCAGTACCAGAAACCGAAGGTGTAATAAACTTTCCTCTCCCTGACAGCCTTGATGGTCTGAAGCCTCTCGTCAGACAGGATGGCTTCCGGGGTCAAAAACCTCTCTTCTGGCAGGTAATTGCCATGGACCAGGATAATATCAGGGTCTAAAGCCAGCAGGGTTTCAATGTTCAGGACGGCTGTATCTGAACCCTCATAAATGGTCCGGAAAACGCTGGCCAGGTTATAACCTCCGGCCAGCTCCACCGGCTCGTAATTAACCGGGGTTCGCAGCAGTGAGCCCCAGAAACTCAGGTAGACCCGGGGTCTTTGGCCTTGAGGCCGCCCGGCTGTTTTTTTTCTCAACGACTCCAGCCAGGCCAGCACATAATTCTTTATTTCCAGTCCTCGAGGCTCACTGGCTGTGAGCCTGGATAGAATATCAATTTCTTCCAGCAGCCTCTGCAGGTGGCCGGTCGAACTCAGGCTGACCACCGGACATTTAAGCTTACGACTGAGATTGCGGGACAGGTTTAGTTCCGAGGGCGAGACCAGCACCAGGTCCGGTCGCAGGCTCAGGATGCGCTCGACGCTGGCATCCTCCCCGCTGACCGAAACTACCGGCAGATTAACCACCCCGGGGAAGATTATTTTAAGCAGGTGGTCATAACGGGCTGGAAAACGGTCCACCGCCACCACCCTGTCTTTCTGCCCCAGGGCCACCAGAATCCGCAGCAGCTCCGGTTGCAGGCAGACTATTCTTTCCACTCTGGCCGGGATTTTAACCTCCCGCCCCAGGCTGTCCTTTATAGCCACCTGGCTCACAGCCGGGAGAAATCCATTGCCCAGAATCAGAAAAATAAGAGCAAGCCATAGAATCAATCTTTTTTTAACCTGTGTTTTCATAACAATCAGACCTCTTGTCCGATGACAACCCGGCTTGGTTGCAGGCTGTTTTCTAAGAATTAAACGGCCACGATTATATTAATTTTTGTCCTGTTCCAGCCATCCCAGAAGCGCCTCGACCGCTGGCACTATGGCCAGCTGGCACTCGGCCCGAGGTTTTTTCAGTTCCTCCAGGAGTTTTTTCCTGCTTTCCAGCCATTCTGCTCCCGGCTTTTCTCCCTTCTGAATAAAGATAAGAATTTCCTGACCCAGAGTAGATAGCTCTTCCAGGTTACGGGCCAAAGGCCCGATTTCATTCAAGACGGGATACCTTCCGGCCAGAGCTTTGGTCTGGGCCGCTACACCGCGCCACTTTATAAAATAATCCATAACCACCGCCGCCCGGTCCCATTTTCTGGATTGAACGAAGACTTCGACCAGATTCCGAAAATCCCGCGCTTCCAGTGATTCAGGAAAACAGCAATCTACAAAACGGGTCAGCGGAGCCAGTGAGGTGTAGCGGCGTCCCTGGCTATGCCGGGCGTAGCCTTTTACCGGTTCGGCAATCTCAGCCAGGGCCTGCAGGGCCCTTTCTTCTTCGGGGCGGAAGGGGGCGGTTCCGGCCAGACGGCGCAGCATCATCGGCTGGTTCTTCAGGTGCTGGACTCCATTTTCTTCCAGCTGCTGGCTGATTATTTTCAGCCGGCGGTACATGTCATTAACATCTCTCACTTCTGCCGGAGACCATAACCTTTCGGCAATGGCCGCGGTCCGGGGCCAGATTCTGGAATCAACTGTTTCGGCCGTCACCAGCTCGGCCCACATGGTAGCCTCCCCACCGAGAATGAGTTTTTTCTCAGCTTCCGACAGCGGAGAATCTGGCGGTATCGGGTCGTTAAGGTAATGCCTTTCGGCCGACTCGCAGAGGTCGATGTAATAACCGTTGGATAGAATTCCCTGATACCCCTGGCGGGCTCCATCAACCAGGGCCTGGGTGCCCCGCCAGGACTGGATGACGATATCCCTGGGTAAGCCCGGCTGGTAAATTTCGTCCCAGCCCACCATTTTCTTTTTGTGTCTGGTCAGGATTTTCAGGATTTCTTTATTGAAGTAGGCCTGGAGGGCATGGTTGTCCGGAAGGTGATGTTTTTTCATGAAAGCCTGAATTTCCGGGTTATCCTTCCAGTGAACAGCTTCCACCTCGTCTCCGCCAATGTGGAAATAGGGGTCGGGAAACAGGGCGGCCATTTCCTGGAAAAATTTTTCAAAGAACCGGTAGGTGGCCGGGTTGGCCGGGTTGAAGACCGGGTGGAAGACTCCGAATCCCCTCTCAATCCGGTAAGGCCCGGGGGCGCTGGCGTACTCGGGATAACCCACGAACCAGCTGGTAGAATGACCGGGAATGTCGAATTCTGGCATGACTCTAATCCCCAGGTCTGAAGCCAGCTCGATGACTTCCTTTATCTGTTCCTGGGTATAATAAAAACCATCTGAACCAAGCTGATGCAGCCGGGGAAAGGTCCTGCTCTCCACCCTGAAGCCCTGGTCTTCGCTCAGATGCCAGTGGAGTAAGTTCAGTTTAACCGCGGCCATGGCCAGGAGGTTTCTTTTCACCACTTCCAGGGGCAGGAAGTGACGGCAGGAATCTATCAGAAGTCCTCTCCAGGTGAACCGGGGTTGGTCCTGGAGAAAACCACAGGGAAAATAATAACCCTGGCTGTCAGCTGACAGCAGCTGCAACAGGGTTTCCAGACCGCGAATTATTCCGAGGTCGGTTGGTGCCTGAAGATCAATCCGACCGGGCTTAATTTCCAGGCGATAAGATTCATCTTCGTTAGGAATCAGCCGGCCTGTTCTTTCATATTGATAATGGAGTCTGGTGGAGGCAGCCGGAGTCTGGTCTGCCAGGAAATCCTGCTCCAGAAAAATTCCGGTTCTTCCGGCCAGCCTGGTCATGAACCTGGCCACGGCCTTGAAAGCCCGGCTTCCAGGGCGGTCCTTTCCGCCGGCATAGAACTTTTCATCAATCCTGAACTTTTCTCCGCTGAGTTCTACCCTGGCCGGAAGCGGCATCAGGGCCGGAACGGCCGCAGCTCCGGTCTCCTTCACCGTCCGGGCGGCGATAGACGGCACCAGGGATAGATACAGGTTGAATAAAATCAAGCTGGCCAGAACAATCCTTGGCCAACCAGATTTATTTTTTTCAATTCCTACAGACATTTACCCACTCCTTCTTAAATCTGGCCGGAGCCCGGCGCCTTTTTGTGCCGGGCTCCAGCTATTCTGGTTTTAGTCAACTAATATTTCTATTTATACAGCGGGTCCGGGTTAACTTTAATAGTTCGGCTCATCACTTCCTGGCCGTCAACCAGCAGGCTGGCCCGGTAAAGGCCCGGTTCCACCATCCTGACCCCCATCCCGCGGCCGAAGCCGAACTGGCCGGGAGCCTGGGTGGTTCTGCGGTTGAGGCTCCAGAAAACCCTCTGCAACCCCGGGGACACTGCCCCGTTAAGCTCCTGGACCACCTGGCCGTCGAAATCTTTGATGACCACAGTCAGCCTGGAGGCCTGGTTCTTAAGGTAATAATAGATATTCACGCCCACCGCGGGGTTGGGAGAACTGGCAAATTCACCGTAGGACTGTCCCCGGCGGTCGTTCATCTGCCAGAGAATGCCGTCCTGGATTTCAAACAGATGAGCGTTTTTACTGAATGTTTCTTCCTTGAATTCTTTAAAGGGATAGATATCGGTGATGTAGATGCCGCGCCCGTAGGTGGCAATGACCATTTCCCGGTCCCGTTTCTGGATAGCCAGGTCGTTGATGACCACATCCGGGACCTGGGGTCCGGTCAGCCGCATCCAGTTCTGGCCCTGGTTGAAAGTTATGAACAGACCGTAGTCGGTGGCCAGATACAGGATGTTGGGGTTATGGGGGTCTTCTTCAATATCATTGGCCGGGCAATTCAAACCGCCGGAAATGTCTTCCCAGGTTTGGCCCAGGTCTCGGGTGACAAAGGCGTAGGTTCTGTCCTCGTTGTGGGTGCGATAACCGGAATAAATAACATAACAGGTATTGGCCTCATGCTGGCTGGGCTGAACTCTCATCACCCAGCGGTCGTAAGGAATGAGCGCTCCCTTCAGGCCCGGCTTGGGCCGGCCCTTGGCATCGTAAAAATTGGCAGTCAGGTTGGTCCAGCTCTGCCCGAAGTTGGTGCTCAGCTGAAGATTGCCGTCATCGGTTCCAGCCCAGTAAATGCCCGGCTTCTTGGGCGACTCAGCGAAGGTATAGATGGTGGCATACTGCAGGTTGGTTTTCTTGGAAAGGTCTATTCTTTCTTTATTCTGCTTGCTCAGGTCAGGAGAAATGGTCTCCCAGGTATCTGGGTCACCATGGCTCAAAGACCGGTGGACGAACTGGGAACAGACAAAGACAATGCCGGGGTTGTGGGGTGAGAGATAAATCGGGGCATCCCATTGATAGCGCTGGGCCGGGGCTCCGGCAGCTTCTTCTTCCGGAGTGTTGCGCCGGGCCAGTGAGATACTTTCACCAGTCTTGAAATTCATCCGGCGGGAAGCGCCAAACTGGCTTTCCCAGTAAATATATTCCGGGTTCCACCAGTCACGAACTACGTAAAACCCATCGCCCGATGGCAGATAGAGCCAGTCAGCCGGGTAAACCCCGTTCGGGTTACGGTTGCGGGAAGGTCCGAACCAGCAGCCGTTGTCCTGAGTTCCGCCCATGACATTGTAGGGAAGTTCGTTATCCACCGAGACATCATAAAACTGCTGGGCCGGGATGGTTTCTTTCTGGGACCAGTGCAGGCCACCGTCCCAGGTTTCACTGACTCCACCGTCATTGCCGTTAAGGATGTGTTTGGAATTCAAGGGGTCGACCCAGACCGCCCGGGAATCGACATGGCACTTCTTGTTGGCTTCCCAGTTGGCGAACTGGAAAGTTCGGCCTGAATCCCTGGAAATAACCGTCCTGGTTTCCGGGGCAATCAACACCTGGTCATCATTGGGGTCGACCGTTAGACGGCCATAGTAACCGGCCTCTACCTGGTTGACGATCTCACTGCCTCCGCTCATCTTGTACTCGGTCATCCGTTTCCAGGTCTCACCCTGGTCGTCCGAGCGGTAGATTACCCCGGCTTTCTTGACCGGCTCCATGGCCTGCAAAGCCTCAGCATAGATGACATCAAGCAGGCAGCGGTTGAGGGTCTGATAACGTGCCTTGACCTGGTCGTAATCTTTGGCCAGAGTTTCTCCTTCCTTTAGTAGCTCGAGCATTTCTTTCCGGTCCTTGTAGACCGTTTTGGACCGGCTGAAGACAGAACCCGGGTTGATTTTAAGTTTGACCAGCAGGTTGGGGTCGGCCGACAATTTCTGGAGATTGTCCAGCAGCTGGTTTTCATCTTTAATATATTTTTCATCGTAGGTCAGGCTGTCCCGGAAATCTTTATTAACGGCCACCTGGCTGCGGTCGATGATTTTGAACCCAGCCGGGTCAAATCCTTTGGAATCCGCCAGCAGGGCGGTCAGCACCAGGCGGTTTAACTGGAGGAGGTCTTTTTCTCCGGCTGCGGCTTTCTTGACTATTTTTTCTGTTTCTTCGATAGCGGCCAGGGCTTCTTCATTCCGGGCATAAGTTTTCCTGGCAGCCGCCAGCAGACCCTTCCAGTTGACCGAGGTTTTGGTCAGAAGATCCGGGTCGCGCACCAGGTCGTTGAGTTTATTGACCAGGTCTTCCACCTTATCCGCTTTCAGGTGGTCAAACTTAACGTATTTCATCAGCTCCGGTCGCAGTTTGTAGTCCTTGAACTTATTCAGGAAAAACCCATCACGGAAAAGGGCCCGCTGGTTATACAGGGCAGCCCCTTCCCTTTCGCTTAAACCGAGGTTGACCTCTTCATCCAGGCGCACATAAACGATGCTGGGATTTTTGGGGTAGATGGCCAGGCCGTTGCGGCCGGTTTTTAACTGGCCCAGGTCGGGCAGCCCGGCCTCCAGCTTTTTCCAGGTCTGTCCGCCATCGGTTGTTTTCCAGAGATAGTTGCCTGGCTGCCGGTCCAGGAAGGTCCAGGTCCGGCGGTAAATTTTGTAGGCGGCGGCGATGACCACCTGGGAATTTTTCGGGTCCATGACAAAATCGCCCACCACCCGGTCCTTGAGGTCCAGAACTCTCTGCCAGGTCTTTCCCCCGTCAGTTGATTTATAAAGCCCGCGTTCGCAGTCGAGGTCAGTGTCATCATAGAGTTTGCCCTCAGCCGCTACGTAGACGATATCGGGGTTGCTAGAATCTACCTCAATTTTATTTATGAAATAGCTCTTTTCCAGCCCGATATGGGTCCAGGTTTTTCCAGCATCGGTTGATTTCCAGACCCCGTTGCCGCGGTAGGCAGCCCGGCTGTGGATGGGTTCACCCGTTCCCAGGTAGAGGATATTCGGATTGGAGGGAGCGATGGCCAGGTAACCCATGCTCTGGTTCCCGTATTTCTCAAAGATGGGCTCAAAATGAATACCCCCGTCTACCGTCTTCCAGAGTCCTCCGGAAGCAGTCAGGACGTAATAGGTCTGGCTCTGCCCCGGCGGTACGGCGAAATTGGTGATGCGGCCGGAGAAAGGCCAGGGCCCGATATGCCGCCAGGTAAAAAGCTCCAGGTCTTTCTGGGTTACGGGAATCTTGTCTGAAAAGACAGCTGGCTTCTTGGCTTCTTCTTCTGGTCCGGCCCAGGCGCTAAAAACCGGGAACAGGAGAAGAAGCATCAGCCAGGCCGATAAAAAGTTTTTGGCCTTCAAAAACTTTGGAGTCTGATAAAGCATGAAACCTCCTTATGGATTGTTTTTTGTTATTCGCAATAAATGCTTTCTTTTAGCAGCCGGAAATTTCTCCAGGGCATATCTGACTGTCAACCGCGGCCATTTCTTCCCGTGTCTTTTAATAAATTGCTCCAGCCGTTCCGGGTTAGACCGACCGGCCTCCCGCAACAACCAGCCGGCAGCTTTAGCCACCAGGTCTTCTACCGATTTGGTTGAGACGGCCCGGTTGGCCATCCGGAAAATGAAAGCCGGGCTCAGATTTTTTCTGGCCGGTTTTATCAGGGCTACCAGCCCAGCTCGTTTTAAGTAGACATTTTTATCTTCAATCCAGGCTGTCATTTTATTAAGATGGGCTGGATGTTCTAACAGAAATGGAGATATGACTTCGAGGCAAAAGGTATCAATCAGGGCCCAGTTGTCCAGATGACCCTTTTTCAGCCAGGAGGCAAATTTCTCAAGATGCCCCTCCCCCAACCGGTCCTTAAAATATCCCAGAATGATCAGGCCGCTGGACCGGCTCTCCAGTTCATCTTCCTGGAGCAAGCTTTCAGCCAGCTGCAGAGCTTCTTCCACCGTCCAGCTCGAGCCGACCTGCTGATAAATTTCCCGACAGAGCCGTCGCAGGTCTTCAGCCCTGATTCCATAACAGACTATTTTTTCTGAGAAAAATCTCTGGCTGGACCGGGCCAGCCCGGGGTCGGCCATTTTTTTTAAGCGAGAGATCAGAGCTTTTTTTATGGTTGAGATTGGAGTTGAACTGACTTTGCCTGAGCCCATGAGAATCCAGACTTTCTCATTCTACCTGTTACCCGGGCCGACTGCAATCGAAATGTTCAGGCCATAAAGAAAATTTTGATTCCTGGACTGCTGGGACTGAAGCCTGGCTCCGATTATTATCCCTCTGTTTTTTTCTTTCCCAGGGTGGACAGCCCCAGCGGCACGTACAGCGGACAGAATCCGGCCAGACTGGTGGCCAGAAAGATAATGGTCAGAATTACCAGGATGTAGGCCAGCGTTCCCTTCACCACCCCGGCCAGCACCAGGATGGCCATGACAATGGCCAGCAATGTCCTAATGGTCCGGTCGATAGCACCCATGTTTTTTTTCATACTCCCCTCCCTGTTTTATTTTAATTTTTTAACTATATCATAATTAAAAATTAATTTTATTGCTATATTAACTTAAAGATGGGAAAATTTATTAACCGCTGGAAAGTGAGACGAATACCATGGAAAAAATTAAAGTTCTTTTCGTTGATGAAGATAATGGCCTGAGAAGCCAGATGGCTGAGGCCTGGCTGAACCATCTGGGCCAGGGCGATTTTATCGCCAGCAGCGCCGGTTTCGAAGCAGGTCAGCTTTCCCCTCTGGCCGTGGCGGTCATGCGGGAAGTCGGCCTGGATATTTCCGGTAAGCCAACCAAGAGCGTTTTCGACCTCTATACCCGGGGGGAACTCTTCACTTAAGTCATCACTCTGTGCGACCCGGCCAGCGCCGAGCGCTGCCCGATTTTCCCCGGCATCACCAGAATGACCAACTGGCCCTTTTCGGACCCGACCAGGCAAGACCTGTCCGAGCCAGAGAAAATGGACCTGGTCAGGGAAATCCGCGACCGGTTGAGAGAAAGGATAGAAAGATTCATCCAGACCATCCGCCCGGAAATTCAAGGTTGACTGAACCCTCAACCCAGCAGGTCTCTCCTGGCCGCTTCCATCAGCAGGAAGAAAGCCTGGCCTTCAGTGGCTACGCCTGGCGATTGGAACAGAGGTGAACCGCAGACATCGTTGACGTAGCCCAGCTCGTCCACCTTGCCCTGAACCGCCTGCCGCATTTTTTCAGCTTTCTTCAGGTAATCCCGGCTCAGCCAGCCCAGCTGGATATTTCGGTAAATGGTATAGGCCAGCATCTGGGCCAGGTTGGTTTCGACAAAGGTCCGGGGGTTGTCCAGCACATCATGAAACAGTCCATCCTCCCGCTGGTATCTTAGGCAACCGTCCAGCAAGTCTTTGATATAACGAGCCAGTTTCTTCCTTTCCTCTTTTAATTCAGGCGGCAGGGCCCGCAGGACCCTGGTCATCCCGGCAGCCGCCCAGCCGTTACCCACTC
Organism: Acidobacteriota bacterium; assembly: GCA_003476685.1. GTDB lineage: Bacteria > Acidobacteriota > Aminicenantia > Aminicenantales > Saccharicenantaceae > Saccharicenans. The sequence continues at coordinate 22,803 of DMVN01000256.1, forward strand.
CCCAGAAATCCCGCCTGGCAAATTGCTTCAGGCCGTAATCGTAAATATGGGAAAAGAGCTGGCGTCCGGAATTCCACAGGTACTTTCTTAAACCTTCCACCTGAAACAGGGCCTCCCGGTAATGGCCCATGACCCCCAGGAACGGCGGGCACATGTACATGGAATCGACCCAGAGCTGGGGCTTGTTATCTATGTGGAAGATAACTCCATCTTCAGTCCGGGGAGCAGTCTGGAGAAAGTAGTCGGCCTGCTTTCTGGCTGCTTCCAGCAATTTCTCGTCTTTCAACCTGCGGGCAGCATACAAAACAGCTTCCCCGTTGGCTCCCGGGTCAGTGACTCCGTGATTATCACAGACCTGTCCCAGGCGGCCGTCATCCCACTGCCGGAGGACAGCTTCCCGGGCCAGCATGATCACCAGGCGTTCCTCTCCCAGTTCCAGCAGAGCCTGGGCCGCCACTCCTTGTTCCCAGGCCTGTCTCTGCATGGTCAGCATGGCTACTTTCACCCGGTCAATCACTTCTGCTTCCGGCGCCCCCGACCGGCTGCGGTCCTGCCCCGGGCTGCCAGCCAGGCGGCTGCCGATAAAACCGGTGGAAACCAAACCCGCCAGAAAATTCCTCCTGTTCATGAGCCTACCTCTCCGTTAATTATTTTGTCTATTAATTTTAATCAATCTGGAAAAAACTTAAAAACAAAAATATCAAAGAGCGGCAAAAACAGCCCTTACCAGAAAAAAGCCATCCGGCTAGCTTCCCCGGTAAATCGGACCATTTCCCTTTCCCTCGAGTTTGAGCCAGATTTCTGATGGTTAAAGACCAGAGCTACCGGGTCACTGAAAATATTCTTTGTAGATTTTCTGAATGAATTCCTGTACCTGTTTTTCCAGCTGCCTTTTTTTATCAGCCGGCAGGTTTTTCCGGTAGCGGTCGTAATCGGCAAAGGTGACCCCGAATTTCTGGTAGACCAGGTCCATCTGGCGGTGGGCTTCATCCAGGTCTTCTTTGTATTTATCGAAAATAAGAGCAGCTCGGGCCGTTATTTCCACGTAGGTTTCTTCCGTGATTTTTGGAGGCGGCGGAGGGGCCGGCTTCTGGTCTTCAATAATTTCTTCCTGGGGCCAGGCCTGATTATGGGAACCGGGTTCTTGCCCGGAGCAGGCGGCCTGGCTCAAAAAAGCAGAAAATATTATTACGAGAAGAATCCCCGCTGCCCTCAGCTCTCCCGAAAGGGCAGGTTCATAGAAATCACGACTCTTCATCCTATCGTCTGGGCCGGCTGCTAAGAAACCGGTTTCTGCCTGATAATTTATAGATTTTTAATCCTCAAAATATCTTCTTCTTATTTTTTTCGGTTTTTCGTTGACCGGGTCAGCGTCCATTACCCACATCCCCCGGCCGTGAGTGGCAATGACGATCATATTATCTCTGGGGTGAATGATCAGGTCATGAACGTAAACAGAAGGCAGGTTGCTCCCCAGCACCTGCCAGGTCTGGCCACGGTCACGGGAGACATAGACTGCCAGGTCAGTCCCGACATACAGAATTTTTTGGTCCACCGGGTCTTCTCTGATAACGTTTACCGGGCCGAGCGGCAGGCCTTTAGAAATATCCACCCAGGTCCGGCCGAAATCTCTGGACATCCAGACATAGGGAGCAAAGTCATCGTCATACCGGCCGTGCTGGGTCAGGTAAACCGTACCCATTTCATACTGGCTGGCCACGATTCTAGATACCCACTTCTGGTAGGGCAACCCGGTGGTTATTTCCTGCCAGCTCCGGCCGCCATCCCGGGTTACCGAAACCCGACCGCAGTCGGTGCCGACATAGATAAGCCCGTGTTTTAGGGGCGACTCGGAGATGGCGGTGATGGTGTGATAAGGGATATCGCCGCTTTCGGACGGGGTAAAATAGGTCAGGTCCGGGCTTATCCTTTCCCAGGTATCTCCCCTGTCCAGGGAACGGAATAGATACTGCATCCCGTGATAGATGATGCTGGGGTTGTGCGGGGAAAGGATGAAATGGGCCAGCCACTGCCCGCGCAGCCTGGGTTCATCCGGGTAGACCCGGGGTACTATCAGCTTGCTGCGTTCGGGTCCGCTCCGGCTGAGGTCGGTTCTGGTCAGGTTGCCGTAAAAGCCGCAGGAATAAACCAGGTTAGGATTGGCTGGATCTATAGCGTGGTGGGAACCCTCGCCGCCGGGAGCCCTCTCAAACTCCACCGGCCGGATATTATTTCGACCCCGGCTGAGGTCCACTGCTGCCCGGAAGCTGCCATGGTCCTGCATCGAGCCGTAGACGTGAAAAGGGGTATCCAGGTCATAATTCAGGTTGAAAAACTGGCAAACTGGCAGGGTCAGCCTGGAATTTTTCCAGTTCTGGCCGCCATCGTAAGAAATCTCTATCCCGCCGTCGTTGACGTTGACCAGATAATTGGAGTTGTCCGGGTCAATCCACAGACCATGATGGTCAACGTGATACAGATTGGGGAGGCGGGTAAAGGTCTTGCCCCCGTCCCGGGAAACGCTCATAGGGACCCCCATGATGTAAACCCGGTCCGGGTTGCTGGGGTCCACCCTGACCTGGCCGAAAACCCAGCCGTAGGTCCCGGAGTGGTTTTCCAGGTATCTTTTCATTTCTTCGCTCTGCGGGGCAGTGAGCTTCCAGGTTTCGCCGCCATCGTCGGAGCGATAAACAGTGGCCCCTTTAATTATCCCGGTATTGGGCAATCCGTAAGCATCGTTTTTCTCTTCTTCGCTTGGCTGCCTGGCAATTTCATAATTATCTACCAGGGCATACAGGATTTTCGGATTCTTCTGGCAGAGGTCAAGGCCTATCCGTCCCCGGAACCTGGCCTCGGGCAATCCCCGGTTGATCTGCTTCCAGTTCTGGCCGCCGTCGGTGGACTTCCAGATACCGCTGCCCGTATAGTGAGGTTCATTTCTGGGGTCATTCCATTTTTTTCTGATTCTCTGCCAGGTAACAGCATAGACCGTTTCCGGGTTAGTCGGGTCCAGGGCCAGGTCAATGGCCCCGGTCTGGTCGTTGACATAGAGGACCCTGGTCCAGGTAGCGCCACCGTCAGTAGTTTTATAAACTCCCCTCTCCTCGTTAAAGGTCCATTCATGACCGGAAGCGGCCACGTAAACCACCTCCGGATTTTCCGGATGGATAACTATCCTGGCAATAGTGTTGGTATCGGTTAAACCCAGGTGCTTCCAGGTCTTCCCGCCATCCACCGATTTATAAACTCCGCAACCGGGGTGGGAGCTGCGAAAAATATTGGCTTCTCCCGTGCCCACCCAGATAATCTTCGGGTCCGAAGGAGCCAGGGCAATATCCCCGATGGAGGTGGAAAGCTCGCGCTCAAAAATTGGCTCCCAGGTGGTGCCTTCGTTCTCCGTCTTCCAGACACCCCCGGAAGCAGTCCCCACATAAATGGTATAACTTTTTCCCCGGGGGGTGACCACGGCCAGGTCGGTGCAGCGGCCGCTGACGTTGACCGGGCCGAGAAACTGCCATGGCAGGCTGGCCAGGGGCGAACTGGCCTGAAGCTGCCGGTGCTGCTCAAAACCCTTCAGCCGGATTTCGGCGGGGGTATTCTGAATCCGGACAGGTTTTTTCTGACCCTGGGTTTGACCACTGAAGACCAGCAGCCCGAGCCCCAGAACCAGGCTGAAACTCAGAAAGATAAGGCGGGTTTTATTTTGCATCTTTAACTCCAGATAAATTTACAGACAGGCTTCATTTACCAGATTGGCCGTTCTGATTCAAGAAAAATGTTAGCCCTGGCTATTTTTCTCGTTCTTCTCTCTCCACCACAATGGTCAGGTTGGAGGCCAGAGCGGCCACGGCTCCGATGGCCGCCCAGACCGGGGCAATCAGGGTGCCGACAATGCCCACGGTCAGAGGGATTTCCATGAAGGTCTTGCCATCTTCAGTCTTGAAGATGATTCGCCGGGCGTTACCTTCCCGGATTATTTCCTTAATCTTCTCCAGAATTTCCGAGCCGCTGACCTTGAATTCTTCAAACCTCTTTTTCTTGTCTTCCATTGTTTACTCCTTCTTAAGATTTATCCTGAAACATTTTTTTCAGAATGACCTGCGACCCGGGCAGCAGTGACCCTGAATCAACCTCCCGCCAGGCAGCATAGACAATTTTCCAGTTACCGCCTTCTTTTTCCAGCCTGAAATCAAAGCGGTAATAAACTCCGGCCAGGCCGACGATTTTTCTCAGGGCTTCCAGCGGCCCGGAAGAAAGTAAAACGTCGGCCCCGGCTTCAGCCTGGTTCTCATTAATATCTACGTAAATATCCAGCAGATGGATCGCTATTCCCTGGTAATGTTGAAAATAATAGTCGAGCAGGAGGCCGGTCTGGGCCACATCCCGTCCCTCAAAATCCAGGTAGTCGGGCCCGAGATGGGCCAGAATCCTGTCCCGGTCTTTTTTCTCAGCCAGACTTACCATCCTGGCCAGCAGGTCTTTGATTAGTTGGCCTTCGTCAACCGACCGGCAGGAATCAACAGCAGCCATGAGACCAAGGCTTAAAATGGCTACCAGCGACAGGCCGGTTAACTGACCGATTTTTCCCAACCAAGATTTTTTTCTCTGTCTTTCCATTTTATATTTTCAACCAGGAAAGATTTTTTGCTGGACGTAATCCGGTCCTCAGGCTAACTGGCTGTCGGTAACCGGTTGCCTCACCGGTAAAGACTCTCAACCGGCCGACACCCCCCCTCCTCCACCGCCCCCGCCACCGCCGCCGCTGAAGCCGCCACCTCCGCCCGAAGAATAGTGAGCGGCCTGGCTGCTGGCCTGGCTCAAAGAAGCGGCCGCTCTTTCTATGGAAGAAATGGTGGCGGTCATAGCCTCCACCCTGTGGCTCAAGCCTGAGAGAGCATAGCTGCCGCCGATCCAGGCGGCCGATGCGGCTCGTTCATCGCCCAGTATTCTGGGTAGAACTTTTACCAGCTTCCGGGCCTGGCCGAAAAGGATGGCAAACACCAGGTACTTGTCCCAGAGTTTATAAGCCTCGGCTGGAATCTCCTGGAACTCAGAAAAATCATCCAGAAACCGGTCCAAGGCTTTCCAAAGTTCGTTCTCCCTGGCCCAGTCCTTTCGTCTTCTTTTAAGTTTTGGTGACAGGATTAAAGTCAGGATGAACAGCACTGGCGAGAAGGTCAGGCTGGCAATAATGATACTGACAATTAGAAATATCTGGCTCAGCCGGCGGCTTTCAGGCTCGATGAAGCCCAGGCTCCGGCCTTCCTGGTAAATTTTTTTCTGCCAGTTGCGGAACCAGAGCTGGTAGTCTGCTGGATGTTTTTTAAGGTAATGGAGGAGCTGGTCAAGGCTTACCCGACTATCTGGTTCGGCGGTCATCCCGGCCTGGTTGAAGACAAAATCCAGCACCTCTTTTTCCCAGTCACGGAGCTGCCTCTCCTGCCGGTAATCCTTCTTGAGTTGAAAAACTGTCAGGGTCTTAAGCTTTGAGCCAAAGAGAGTCTTTTTTTCTTCCTGCTCGTCTTCAATGACCAGATAACCCCTGGTGGCCAGGTCAAAAATGGTAGCGGTAAAGGCTACCGGGAGCGGGCGTTCTCCTTCCCTTCGCAGAACCTGGACCAGAGCCGGGGGCAGGTCGGAAGGTATCTCCCGGAAATATTCAGGGATATCAGGAAAACGATAATCCTGGCCAATTTTCTTCCAGAAATATAAATAAAGTCCCAGCCACAGCAGCGGGCCAATTATCTGCCAGACAACCCAGGCCAGTCCCGCTTTCTTTAATAACTCAATTCTTCTGGCTTCACTCTCCCGGGCCCGCCTGACCCTGTCTATGGTCTCCTGTACGAACCGGGCTTCTTCTTCTTTTATTTTATCCCTGTTGAGACCCTCGGCTGGAACTCCGGCCACCATTCCGGCCGGCCAGACCAGGCGGATTTCCAGATACTGATGAGCAGCAATATCGTTGGCCACGAAGCGCACCGTCTGCCCATCTATTATCTCAGACCGGCCGGAAAGAGGTCCGTGACCGTAAACCAGCAGCTGTTCTCGGTCGGCCACGGGTTGCGGCAGGTGGACTGTGACCTCAGCCCGGGCTGTCGGGCGGTCAACTTCAGCACCTATTATCTGCCAGTATAACTCGGAAATTTCTGGATAATTCATAATCCCGTTCAAGACCCGGTAGGAGATATGGAAGGTTTTCCTTTCATTCCTGGCTGAGAAATTCCATCTGGCCCGGAACTGACCCCGCTCGACTGAAGTTGCCAGCGGCAGCTCCTGACCGCTTTCATCTCTGACCTGGAAATCAACCAGGCTGACTTCCTGTTCCAGGTTCTTCCTGGCCCGGAGCGGCAGCCACAGTGAAGCCCAGGAAAACTGACCTTGAAATTCAAAAGTCAGGTACTCATTAACCAGGAAAGAACCGTCAGGTTGAATATAAATATCGGCCCTCAGTTCGGGAAAGTAAAAATTCTTATTGTCAGCCAGGAGGTCAGAGACAGCGGGAGCTAATATAATCCAGATTATGGAAGTCACAATCAAAAAACGCGCGGTTGGCTTCATTTCTTTTTCTCTCCAGGTGAACCAGGATGGGCTGCGGCTGCCCTGCCAGCCCGCGGCCACCAGACCCCCGGCTTGATTTTTTCTGGACTCAGCGCGAGAGAACTTTGCGGTAAACGTGCTCCAGCAGATGCACCCGGCTCTGAGGGTCAAGCTCTACGAATTCCAGCCCCATCTCAAACACCTCATCCTCAAACAGGCTCTTGACCCAGCGCACCTCAGCTATTCCGCTAATCAGCTTTTTGGACTCGGTCAGGGCAATTTCCAGCTTTACCCTGGTTTTGACCGGCAGAGGCGAATCAGTCATCAGGCGCAACCCGCCCACCGAGATATCGCGGGAAAAAGAATAGAAGGATTCCTCCTGCTGTTCGTTTTCCGGGATGACATGAATTATGACCTTGTTCTCTTCGTCGAGTCGTTTTTCCCTTCTTTTTTCCATTGCCGTCAGAATTGCCTGCCTCCTTTGCCTTTTTGATTTTATTAACACAGACCGGGGAAAATATCAAGAAGAATTTTCAGCCGTCCCCGCCTTCTGTCCAGTAAAAAATTTGACAAAAAAAGCGGAAAAAAATATCCTGCTTTCGAAGTTGAAGAATATTCAAATTGACTGAAAGGAGTAACCTGATGAACGTCAAGTTCCGCTTGAGTGTCATGATGTTTCTTCAGTATGCCATCTGGGGCTCCTGGGCCCCGGTCCTGTCGGCCTACCTTCAGAACAACCTGGGCTTCAGCGGTAGCCAGCTGGGAATTATTTTCAGCTTGCTTCCCCTGGCCACCATCATTTCTCCTTTCCTGGGCGGCCAGCTGGCTGACCGCTATTTCCCAAGCGAGAAAGTCATTGCCGTGCTGCAGCTGGTCGGCGGGGTCTTGCTGATTCTTATCGCCAATATAACTGATTTCCAGCCGATGCTGTGGTTGATGCTGATTTATTGTCTGGTCTATGCCCCTACCCTGGCCCTGACCAACTCCATTGCTTTCGTTAATCTCCAGAACTCAGAGAAAGAATTCGGAGCCATCAGGGTCTGGGGAACCATCGGCTGGATAGCCGCGGGCTGGGCTCTGGCTGGCTGGCGCTGGCTGGTTAAATCCCCCGAGGGCATTGCCCTTAAGGGAGATACTCTGATTCTGGCTGGAATTTTCTCCATCCTCATGGGTCTTTACTCTTTCAGTCTGCCCCACACTCCCCCGAAAAAAGATGCGGCCAAACCCTGGGCTTTTCTTGAAGCCCTGAAAATGCTCAAGGATAAGAATTTCCTGATTTTTGCCATCATCTCCTTCGTGGTGGCGACCGAATTACAATTCTATTATGTTCTGACCTCTCCTTTCCTGACCCAGAAAGTGGGAGTGAACCAGCAATCGGTTTCCTTCGTCATGACCATAGCTCAGGTGGCCGAAATTTTTGTCATGGCCTTCATGCTGAGCTGGGCCCTGCGTCGCTTCGGCATGCGACTGACCCTGACCCTGGGCATCCTGGCCTGGCCCATTCGCTACATCATTTTTGTCATCGGACAGCCTTCCTGGCTGGTAATCGCCTCTCTGGCCCTGCATGGTTTCTGCTATGTCTTTTTCTTCACCGCCGCTTACATCTACGTGGACAGCATCGCTCCCAAAGACATCCGCCACTCGGCTCAGAGTCTGATTGCCACTATCATCCTGGGCTTCGGCAATTTTGTCGGCAGCTTGTTCTGTGGCTGGATCCAGGATATTTTTACCAGAGACGGCGTGGTTAACTGGCGGGGCACGTTCCTGGTGCCGACCGTTCTGACCCTGCTCTGCCTGGTAATCTTCCTGGCCTTTTTCCGGGAAAAGCGGGCTGGAATCTCAGGCG
>DMVN01000084.1 GCA_003476685.1 Acidobacteriota bacterium
GAGAGAAATCCGGGCCGAGATGAAAAAGCGCCTGCGCTGATCAACGGTGGCTTCGGCTGGCCAGCTTCCAGGCCAGCCTCAGGGCTTCACCAAAACTCTCCGACCGGGCCAGTTTTTTTCCAGCCAGGTCAAAGGCCGTGCCGTGGTCGGGAGAAGTCCTGATAAAGGGCAGCCCCAGGGTCAGGTTGACGCCGCAGTCAAAGGCCACCAGCTTGAAGGCTATAAGACCCTGGTCGTGATACAGGGCTACAACCATCTTATCAGGTTTATCGAGGGCCCTTAAAAAAACGGTGTCGGCCGGAAAAGGGCCGTCGATTTTTAGGCCCTCGGCCCGGGCGGTTTCGACTGCTGGAATTACTTCCGAGTTCTCTTCTTCCCCCAGTGTGCCCTCTTCTCCGGCATGGGGATTTAACCCGCAGACCAGGATTTCTTCCACACCCAGGTCCCACTTCTGCAGCTGCCGCTGCAGCCGGCGGAAGAAAGCCAGCAGGTTTTCACGGTGGAGCTCGGCCAGGACCCTTTTGAGCGGCAGATGGTGCGTAAAGAGCGCCAGCTTCAGCCGCCTCGACCAGAAACTCATGATGGCTTCGGGGTAAAGAGATTCCAGGTAGTCAGTGTGCCCGTGGAACCTGACCCCGGCCTGCTGCCAGCCAGCTTTGGAAACCGGGCCGGTAACCACCGCCTGGAGTTCACCCCGCCTGGCCGCCTCCACAGCCTGACTGAAAAATTCAAAAGAGGCCAGGGCGCCGGCGACGGTAGGGGAGCCAAGTTCTAATTTATCCAGGGGTTGACCGGTTTCTCTGATTTCTATTCTCCCCGAAGCCAGGGCTGTGGCCAGCAGGTCCGCTGGCAAATCGAGGCAACGGCACCAGCTTTCCAGGATTTTTTTCTGCCCGAAGATCAGGTACCTGGCTTCGGGTAAAGAGGTCGGGTTTTTTAAGAAATGGAGGATTATCTCGGGACCGACACCGGCCGGGTCACCCAGGGTCAGGCCAATTACCGGAACGCTCATTTAGTTTTTCTGGGAGTGTTTTCACCTTCCGCTTCTTCCTGCTTCTCTTCCTGTTCCAGCTTGAACAGGTATTTAACCTGACGTTTGTAAATCAGCAGATTGGGAGCACCCTCGCGGTTGAGCTTGAAGCAGTTTCGGTCATACCATTCAATATAACCTTCCACCCGTTCTCCGTCAGCCAGGACCACGGCCATCGGAGTTTTCTTGTTCATCTGTTTCAGGAAGTAATAATTCTCAGCATGGGTATCGGTCGGGGGAGGCATCTTCTTCTTGGCCGCTTCTTTTTCCTTGGCTTCCTGGGTCATCTTTTCTTTGACTTCAGATAGGTCGGGCCGGATTAATTTTCTTTGCATCGGTACCCTCACAAAGTGAGAAGAAAATCTTTGATAGCATCTTAACACCCGCCGGAGAAAATTGCAACCCTGAATTTGAGAGCGGGCTGTGGCCGGGCTGGCCGAGGTCCCCTGGAGCCTGGATACCAGGTCTTAACCTGAAAGAACATACGGCTTGACTTTTCTCTTGTTAATTCCATAGAATTCAACCTTATGAAAATGTATCGCGGCCGGCTTTCATTCTTTTTCCTGGGGCTGCTCTTCTTTCTAAGTCTGGGCAACATCATCGCCCACGACTTTCTCTGCCATGAGGAACTGCACCAGTTAACCAGCCCGGTCCACCATTCTTTCCATCATCCGCGCTGGGACCCTCAGGACCTGCTCTTGCCTGACCCGGGAGCCTCGGAACAAATATCTGCTCCAGCCGAGGAGCTCCATCCCTCGGATTTTGTCCCATCCATCTTTCATCCACCTGATTAATTTTTTTCTTCTTTCCCCCTGATCTTTCATTCCGGAGGTGGAAATGTCTTTTATCATCATGCTGTTTTTTATGCTGTCCTCCTGGCCCCAGGAACAGCCCGCTCCGCCCCTGGCCCTGACCCTGGAACAGGCGGTGGAGCTGGCCAGCCAGCAAAATCCGTCGCTTCTGGCTCTGGCCAGGGAAATAGAGACGGCTCAGGGTCAAACCCTGGTCGACTCAGCCCTGCCCGAGGCCGAGGTCGGCCTGGAACTGGCCGGCCTAAACTTCCCCGGAGCCAGGCAGGTGGAGCAGGAAACAAGCTTTGGGGTGGCCCAGACCATTCCCTTCCCGGGAAAATTGAAGCTCCGGGCGACGGCCGGCCGGCTGATTGAAGCCGAAGCCCGGTTGCGGCTGCAAAAGGCCCGGTTGCTGCTGGCGGCTGAGGTCAGAAAAGTCTATTTCCGGAGCCTGTTCCACCAGAAGACTGTGGAAATCCTGTTGAAAAACCTGGACCTGCTTCAGGAAATTCAGAAAAATGCCATGGCCCGCTATGCCCTGGCGGCCGCGCCCTATTCCGATATCCTGCGGGTGCGGCTGGAAATAGCCAGAACCAGAAATGACCTGCTGGCAACTGGCAATGACCTGAAAGTCAGCCGGCAGGAGCTGGCTCTACTGCTCGGGCTGAAAGGGGAGACCCCCCTAGTCTTAACCTCATCCCTGGAACAGCAACCCGCCGACTGGAAACTGGAGGAATGGCTGGCCAGGAAAAGAGAGCTCAGCCCCAGCCTGCAACTGGCCCGCCTGCGCCAGGAACTGGCCGAAGTGTTCAGCCAGATTGTCCTAAAGAACCGCTGGCCCGATTTCTCCCTCGGTCTTTTCTCCCCTAGCAAGAAACTCGGGGCGACTGGCCTGAGCTTCGGCCTGAGCTATCCGCTCTTTTCCCGAAAACGGCTGACCGGGGAAAAAATCCTGGCCGAAGCGGAAAAGCAGAAAGCCCTGTTCGCCAGCCAGGCGGCCGAAAGATTCTACGAGAGCCGGACCAGGCAGGCCGCCAGCTCCCTGGCCCAGAGCCTGGAACAAATCAGAATCTTTGAAGACAGTTTGCTCCGGGAAACAGAAGAGGGCCTGGAAAAAGCTCTCAGCGATTATCGCCTGGGGCGGCTTGATTCCTTAAACCTGATGGACCTCTACCGCCAGGCCAGCCTGGTCCGCCTGGAATATTACCGGGCCCTTTACCTTTATCAGAGCGCTCTGGCCGACCTGGAAATGGCCGGAGAAGATTACGAATGACAAAATTAAACTTATGCCTGACGGAGAAATACCATGTCTTATCCTCGACTTAAATTCAAACCAGCCGTCCTGGCCTTGATGCTGGCGGCTTTATTCTTATTCAGCGGGTGCGGCCGGACGAAATCCAGCCCGGATAAGGCCGGCCCGGGGGAGAAGGACGAACACGCTCCGGAACAGGTCAGCCTGAGCCAAGAAGCCATGGCCCTGGCCGGGATTAAAATAATGACTCTGTCTCCTCGGACCATCAAGCCCGAGCTTCTGGTTCCAGCCGAAGTGGTCCTCAACCCCAGGGCCTATTACCGGCTGACCGCCCGGGTGCCCGGAAGGGTGGAAGAACTGCTGGTTTACCAGGGCGACCGGGTCAGACCGGGTCAGGTAGTGGCCCGGCTGTTCAGCCTGTCCTACCTTGAAAGCCTGACTGAACTGCGGCTGGCAGCTGAGCGTCTGGAAAAATTAACCCGGCAGCAGTCACCAGAACAGGAAACGGCCCGGGCCCTGCTGGAATCAGCCCGGGAAAAATTGCGCCTCCTGGGTCTATCCGATAAGGAAATTGAAGCTCTCCCGGGCCGCCCGTCAGCGAGCAGCCTGTATGAAGTTCTGAGCCCGGCTTCAGGTCAGGTGGTTTCCACCTCTGTTTATCCGGGAGATACCCTGGAAACGGGCTCCTTATTGATGGAAATAGCGGCTTTTGACCGGCTGTGGATTGAGGGCCAGGTCCAGGAAAAAGACCTGGGGCTGGTCAGCCCCGGCCAGGAAGCTATCGCCCGGACCGGGGCTTACCCCGGGGAAGAATTCAAAGGGCGAGTAACATTCATCTCTCCCGTTCTGGACACCGCCACCCGGACGCTCAAAGTGAGGGTGGAAGCGGCCAATCCAGACGGCCGGCTGAGGCCGGGGATGTACGTTGACCTGGCACTTTCCCTGCCAGAAATGACCATCCTGGCCGTCCCGGAAGAAGCGGTGGTTGAGGTCGACGGCCGGAAAACCATCTTTATCCCCCGGGCTCTGGGTGTTTTTGTCGGCCGCGAAATTCAGACCGGCCCGCCGGTTAAGGGCTGGCTACCGGTCATTGCCGGACTGGAAAACGGCCAGGAATTTGTGGCCGCTGGAGCCTTCATGTTAAAAGCCGAGCTTCTCAAGCCAACGCTGGGTGAAGGAGAACATCACCATGATTGACCGGATAATCAATTTCTCTTTACGGGAGAGACTTCTCGTCGGAATACTGATACTGGTGATAATAGGCGCCGGTCTTTATTCTTTTATCAAGCTGCCGATAGATGCTTTCCCCGACGTCACCAGCGTCCAGGTGGAAATTCTCTCTTACGCCCCCGGCTATTCGCCTTTTGAAGTAGAAAAGTTCGTCACCTTTCCCCTGGAAATCAGCCTGCGCGGTCTGCCGGGCCTGAGTCAGCTGCGCTCGGTGTCGCGTTCCGGGCTATCGGTCATAACCGTGGTCTTCGAGGATAAAACCGATATCTATTTTGCCCGGCAACAGGTTTTCGAGCGGCTGTCTGAAGCCCGGGATAGGTTACCGGCCGGGGTGGAAACCAGTCTCGGCCCGATCGCCACGGCCATGGGTGAAATCTATCAATATACAATCGAAGGCAATGAACCCGGACCGGGAGAAGACTGGACACCCTACCTTACCGAGTTGCGCACCCTCCAGGACTGGGTAATCAGCCCGGTCCTAAAAAGCATCCCCGGAGTGATTGATGTCAACTCCTTCGGCGGCTTCATCAAACAATACCTGATCAAAGTCGACCCTGCCCGACTGCTGAAGTATGACCTGAGTCTGGCCCGGGTCGTGGCCGCGGTCGAAAACAGCAACCTCAACGTGGGCGGCAACGTGGTGGAAAAGGGCCAGCAGCAATTCATAGTCAGGGGCACCGGTTTGTTTAACAGCCTGGATGACCTTAAAAACACGGTCATCAAAGCCGAACGGGGTGTTCCCGTTCTTCTGCAGGACGTAGCCACGGTGGAAGAGGGGTTTGCCGTCCGGCAGGGTGCGGCCATCATCAACGGCCGGAAGGAAGCCGTCGGCGGTATTGTCCTGATGCTCCGGGGAGAAAACAGCCGGCAGGTTACCCGACGGGTCGAGCAGAAGGTGGCCGAAATCAACTCCGGCGGGCTGCTCCCGGTGGGTCTGAAGATTGTGCCTTTTTACAAGAGAACAGATATTGTGGAAAAAAGCGTCCGGACGATGGAAGAAGCCCTGCTGCTGGGGGCCTTGCTCGTTATATTTATTGTCTTCGTTTTTTTGCGCAGTTTCCGTGGCTCGCTGGTGGTCATCCTGTCCCTGCCCCTGGCCGTCCTGCTGACTTTCGTGGTCATGAAGCAAACCGGACTGACGGCCAACCTGATGTCTCTCGGGGGCCTGGCTATTTCCATCGGCATGATCATCGATGCGGCCATCATCCAGGTGGAAAACATTCAGCGCCACCTGGCCGAAAGCCGGAGAAAGGACCTGCCCACCTTCCTCCGGGCCGTGCTGGAGGTGCGAAAACCCAGCATCTTCGGGGAGATGATCATCGCCCTGACTTTCATCCCCCTTCTCAGCCTGCAGGGTATTGAGGGCAAGATGTTTTCCCCGCTGGCCCTAACCCTGTCCATTGCCATCATCTGCTCCCTGCTCATTTCACTGTTCATAATTCCCGGCCTGGCCTACCTGATACTGAAAGTCCCGGCCGACCGGCCCGACCGGTTGCTCAACACCCTCAACCGGTTCTACAGCGGGGGGTTGCGCTGGTCGCTCCGGCATGGCTGGCTGGTAGTCGGCCTGATGGTGGGGCTGCTGGCCTCGAGCCTGTTTCTCGTCCCTTCTCTCGGCCGGGAATTCATCCCGATCATGGATGAAGGGGCCTTTGACATGGACATCCAGATGCTTCCAGGCATCTCCCTCAAACAGGCTATGGACATCACCATGGAGGTGGAAAAAAGGCTGAAACAATTCCCGGAGCTAGAAACGATTGTTTCGCGCACCGGGCAGACCGGTCTGGCTCTGGAAGCCAGGGGGGTGGAAAAAACCGGTTTTGTCGGTTCACTCCAACCACGGGGGCAATGGACTTCGGCCCGTAGCCGGGAAGAGCTGACTGAAAAAATGCGCCAGGCCATCGAAGACATACCGGGAATTTCCTTTTCTTTCAGCCAGCCGATTGCCTGCCGGATTGACGAGCTGGTGGCCGGCACCAGGGCTCAGCTAATCATCAAGCTGTTCGGCGAAGACCTGGACCTTCTCCGGTCCAAGGCGGCGGAGATGGCCGCCGTTATCAGGGGAATACGGGGGGCGGCCGACCTGGTGGTGGAAACCACATCCGGCCAGCCTTACATAATCATTGACCTTGACCGGCAAGCCCTGAAACGCCACGGACTGCAGGCAGCCGAGGTGCTGTCGCTGGTGGAAATAGCCTCGGCCGGGAAAGCTGTCACCAGGATGTACGAAGGAGAAAAGGCTTTTGAGGTGGTCATAAAATATCCGGAAGACCTGCGCAATTCGGTTGAAAAGCTGGGGGCCTTGCTGGTGGACACTCCCGGCGGTTATCGTCTGCCGCTGGGGCAACTGGCTCGGATTGAGGAAGTGGAAGGACCGGCCCAGATCAGCCGGGAAGCTGGTTTCAGACGGATCGGCCTCGAGGTCAACGTCACCGGGCGAGACCTGGGCAGCTTTGTGGCTGAAGCCCGGGAAAAAATCGGTCAGCGGGTCAGCCTGCCACCAGGATACCGGCTGGAATGGGGTGGCCAGT
>DMVN01000258.1 GCA_003476685.1 Acidobacteriota bacterium
TGCCGATCCTGATGATCTCAACATGTTCGATCTGCCTGATCTTACTGATGATCGCTTCGAGCTGTCCGGTCGCAAGTATGAGCGGGTCGCCGCCGGAGATGATGACGTCACGGACTTCAGGATGGTCCTTGATGTAATTGATGCCATCCTCGATGTAGCGGGGATGAATCTTGCTGGGGTCCCCGACTTTTCTCTTCCTGGTGCAGAAACGGCAGTAGGAAGCGCAGCTGTGTGAAACCAGGAACAGCACCCGGTCCGGGTAGCGGTGCACAATGCTGGGTACCGGCGAATCCAGGTCTTCTTCCAGCGGGTCTTCCTGGCCGGAATTCTCGGCCAGCTCAGCCAGGTCTGGCACCACCTGTTTATAGATGGGGTCACCCTTTTTCTTGATCAGGCTCGCATAGTAAGGAGTAATCTGGATCTTGAAGGCCCGGCCGATTTTCCTGACCTCTTCCAGGTCGAGGCCGAAATGCTCGGCGATGTCTTCGGGCGTGCGCAGGCTGTCGCGTAAGATTCGTTGCCAGTCTTCCATTGTCTCCTTTTCTCACTCCTTTGAGCGAAAATATTTTCCGAAAATCACCCGGTCGTCTCCGGGACGGTAAAAATCCGGGATGCGGGCAATTTCGGAATATCCCAATTTTTCATAGAATTTCCTGGTCGGCTGATACTTAGACTGAGAAGAAGTTTCTATCAGAACCAATCGACCCTGATGTTTCTTAACTTCAGTTTCCAGCCAGCCCACCAATTGTTGACCGTACCCCCGGCCCTGGGCCTCGGGAGCCACCGCGATCCAGTAAAGGTCCCAGGTGCCTTCGGTCAGGGGTGTTGGTCCGTAGGTCATGTAGCCGGCCACCTGTCCTTGTTCATTTTCGGCCACCACTATGTAATAGTCGCGCTGCTTCGGATTATTGAGATAAATGTCGATCAATTCCTCCGCGACCTGGACCTCACCGTCGGTGAAAAATCCGGTGGCCCGGATTAACTCCAGCACCGGCTGGCGGTCAGCTTTTACCATTGGCCGCAGCATAGCCTTCCTTCCTTTTCCTGGCATTATTGATCAACAGCTTCCAGAAATCGGCATAATCAATTCCGGAGGCCATCAAGGCCCGGGCATAACCGGCATCCAGGCTGATATCGGGATTGGGATTAACTTCCAGGATGAAGACCTCGCCCTGCTGGTTCATCCGGAAATCCACCCGGGCATAATCGCGACAACCCATCACTTTGAAAGCGGTTACCGCCATCTCCTGCAGCGTCCGGCTCAGCTCTTTATTGAGGCGGGCCGGGCAGATGGGCGGGGTGGCTTTATANNAAAGGATGTGGTCCGGGTACCACTTGGCTTCATAACTGCAGATGTGAGGATAGCCTTCTGGCATTTTTGAAAAATCGATTTCAGAAACCGGCAGGGCCCGGGGCTCACCGTCTTCCAGAACGGCCACGTTGAACTCCCGACCTTCTATGTACTCCTCAACTATGGCTGGCTGGTTATAAGTTTTGACTATTTTCTCCACCCTGGCTGCCAGGGCTTCTGAGTCATGGACCACGGACTCGGGATGAACCCCGATGCTGGCGTCCTCGGAATTGGGCTTGACGATTACTGGGAACTTGAGTTCGACCATTTCTTCAGCTGAAGTGATCAGCTGGCTGGGAGCCACCGGCAGGTTGAAAGAGCTGAGGATGGCCTTAGCCTGGTGTTTGTCCTGGCACAGGGCCAGGGTACGGGAGCCGTTGCCGGTGAAGGGAATGTGCAGCATCTCCATGACCGCGGCCACGTTAGCTTCCCACTGGGGATTGCCGAAAAAGCCTTCACACAGGTTCACCACTACTTCCACGTTCAGCTCTTTGAGCCGGCGCAGAAAGGTGAACATGCTCCTCTGCAGGGGCACCAGGGTGGCTTCCACCCCGGCCTGGTTCAGGGTCTGGCAGACCACTTCGGCCACCCTGGCCACCGAGTCCTCGGAAACTTTTTCCGGGCGGTAGATGAAAGGCTCGTAAGTGTTGAAAGCCACTCCGACTTTGACACTGTCAGTGGCCATCGGCTCCTCCAGCTCCCAGGGAGTTGGCGGCAGGCTGGAAAGCTTCCCGGTAGACCTCAAGCGGTAAGCCATATCTCCGGCTGGCTTCCCAGACCACCCGGTTGATGAGCTGGTCATAGGTATAGCCAGCGGCCCGGGCCGCTTTCGGCAGGCAGGAATTGTCCTCGGGGTTGGGCAGGATTCCGGGCAGCGGATTGATTTCCAGGATGTTGGGCACACCCCGGGCATCGAGCCGGACATCAATCCGGGCCCAATCTCTGATTCTTAAAATCCGGCAGGTTTTCCTGATGAGGTCTTCAATCTCATTTTTTAATTTTCTTGTAAGGTCGGCCGGGCAGCGGAAAATTTCCAGGGGTTTGTCGGGAGTATCCCAGACCCATTTGGCTTCGTAGGAATAGATGGGCCTGGCCCCGGGCGGAAGTTGAGAGTGGTCAATCTCGACTATCGGTAGAATTTCCAGCTCAGGGTAATTACCCAGGACTCCGACAGTAAATTCCCGGCCGCTCAGGAACTTTTCCACTATCACCGGCTGCTGGTACAGCCTGTTTATTTCATTTATTTTTGCTTTGAGCTCCCGGCGGTTGGCCACCACCGAATTATCCTTGATGCCCTTGCTCGAACCCTCATAAAGAGGTTTGACAATCAGCGGGTAGCTCAGCCTGGCCGGAATATCATCGACCCTTTCTATCACCAGGAATTCGGGATTAGGGATTCCATGGTAACTCAGAATTTCTTTGGCCCGGGATTTGTCCAGGCAGATTCCCAGGGTCAACGGGTCGGAGCCAGTGTAGGGAATGTTGAGCATTTCACAGATGGTGGGGATGTGAGATTCCCGGTTGGGGCCGAAAAGTCTTTCGGCCATGTTGAAGACCAGGTCGGGTTTTTCCTCCATCAGCCGGAGGTAAGCCCGATCATCGGATTCAATCAGGACGACCTGGTGAAACTGCTGCAGGGCTCGCTGAACGGCAGTGATAGTTTCATCGCTGTCACATTCAGCTAACAAATCAGGTGGGGGCTCTTCCCCTTCTTCCACTCTCTCTTCAAAAATAAAAGGGGCCAGGGTTCTGGCCATTCCCTGTTTCGAGCTGAAAAGCAAAGCGATTTTCATCTTTCGTTCTCTAGTGTCTAAAAACTTTTTAAATGCATTCCCCCAAAAAATTTTTAATCGCCGCTTTCAGTCTCATTTCTATTTTTCATTTTCAATTGTATATATACAGCATTTTTTCCGGTTGTCAATACTTTTTTGGCTTTTTTATACTTTTTTTTGTGTAAAGGAATTTTAAGCCACTATTAGTGGTGGCGAACTATCTCCTTCACCCGCATCAACTGAACCTGGTAAGAACGTTCAATCTCTTCCAGGCGCGAGGAGATAGCCCGGATGGTTTCTTTGAGGCTGGGGATCAATATGTATTCCAGGGCATTGACTCTTCTTCGGGTCACTTCGATTTCATGAGCCAGCAGTTCCAGCTTTTTCCAGAGGCTGCAGAATTCCAGCAACTCCGGCAGGACTTTCTGAAAATGCTTGACGGCCACATCCAGCTCGCTCTCGGTCAGGAACAGGTCGTAAGCTCCAGTCCGCAGAGCTGTCAGCTGGAACTCGGGCACGACTAAGTTTAGCAATCGGCCTTTATCCCGGGTCAGCCGCAGTTCCCCTTCTTCCAGCAGCTCGGAAATTTCGGAAGCCGGCTGTGAAATTCGGACGGTGGCTGTGGCTCTGGTGATGATTTCAAATTCCTGGTCCACTTTCTGGTGCAGTTCAGCCAGCCGGCGGGAGGTCTCCAGCATCTGCCGCATCAATTCTTCCAGCTTGTCCTTGAGCAGCTTGTGGCCCCTCTCGGCCAGGGCCAGTCGCCGCCGCAGCCGCAGCAGCTCCATCCGGTTGGGGTTGACTTTAAGCTTCATGGCTGTTTTCGCTTCTCCCTGCTGTCATCGCCTCAGTAATACTTCTCCAGGTATTCTGGCCTGATTCTCTTCAATTCTTTCTTCGGCAGCAGCCGCATCAGTTTCCAGCCGAGGTCAATTGTCTGTTCGATGGTTCGGGCCTCGAACTCTCCCTGCCGGACAAACTCCGTCTCAAACAGGTCAGCAAACTTAAGATACAGACGGTCGAGGTCGCTGAGGGCCGCCTCGCCCAGGATCAGGGCCAGTTCCCGGGCTTCCTTTCCGCGGGCGTAGCAGGCAAACAGCTGGTTCAGGACGTCGGCGTGGTCTTCTCTGGTCTTGCCACTGCCTATTCCTTTATCTTTTAATCGCGACAGGCTGGGTAGCACGTCAATCGGCGGGTAGATGCCCTTGCGGCGCAGTTCCCGGCTGAGAATAATCTGGCCCTCGGTGATATAACCGGTCAGGTCGGGGATGGGGTGGGTCTTATCATCCTCGGGCATGGTCAGGATGGGAATCATGGTGATAGACCCCTTCTTCCCTTTTATCCTGCCGGCCCGTTCGTACATCGTGGCCAGGTCGGTGTAGAGATAGCCGGGGTAACCCCGCCGCCCGGGGATTTCTTTCCTGGCAGCCGATATTTCCCGCAGGGCTTCGGCGTAAAAGGTCATATCAACCAGGATGACCAGGACGTGCATGTCCAGCTCAAACGCCAGGTACTCGGCGCAGGTCAGGGCCAGGCGTGGGGTGGCTATTCTTTCAATGGCCGGCTCGTTGGCCAGGTTTAAGAACAGAACTGCTCTATCCAGAGCCCCGGTGTTGCGAAAGTCCTCGATGAAGAAATTGGCCTCTTCAAAGGTGATACCCATGGCCGCAAAGACCACGGCGAATTTTTCTTCCTTGCCCAGGACTCTGGCCTGACGGGCAACCTGGGCAGCAATGCGGGGATGGGGCAGGCCGCTGCCGGAAAATATCGGCAGCTTCTGTCCGCGGACCAGCGGGTTCATGCCATCGATGGCCGAAATTCCGGTCTGGATGAACTCGGAAGGATAATCGCGGGCGTCGGGGTTGATGGGGCTGCCGTTGATGTCCAGTCGCTTGCGGGCGATGATCTGCGGACCGTTATCCCGCGGTCGGCCGGAGCCGTCGAACACCCGGCCGATGATTTCTTCCGAAAC
>DMVN01000113.1 GCA_003476685.1 Acidobacteriota bacterium
GTAGTCGGTTCCATGACCAGGATGCGGTTGAGCTGGAGGCCCGAGCTCAAGGCCGCCGACAGCCGGCCAAAATAATCGTTCATCAGCCGGTAGGCTGGCCACCAGGGTTGATGATAAGAAAAAGACAGCGGGTGGTCTCTCTTCCGGGCCCCGACTGTGGTTGAATAAACCAGGTGCTGGTTCAGGAAATTCACCCCCAGGGCATACTCCCAGTCGCCGATTCTTTTCTGGTCAAAGAAGGTCAGGTCCCAGCCGCTGGCTCCGTAAGTTTCAGAAAGAGTTCTCGGCTGGCCCAGCTGATTGGCCACGCTCCCCAGTTCCCGCACCGCCCGCGAATTCCCGAACTGGGCGTGGACTCCAGGGTCCCACTCATTCATCAGAATATCTATGCCCGGCAGGTGGGCATAGGCGCTAAGGGCCATGTTATCAGGGTTGATTCGCGGCCGGGGCCAATCGTGCTCCCAGTAATGGCCGGTTAGCTGTAGATTATTACTGGAGCAATAGTCGTAATAAGGACTGGCCCAGTTTTCTATGAACAGCTCCAGGCAGGTCAGGTAAAAATCATGCCGCAGACGCTGGAAATCGCCGCGGTCTTCAAACAGCCGGGGCAGCTCGGGTTTAAGGTCATAACCGCGGCGCTGCCGGAACTCAGAAAAAAGAGCCGGGGTGTAGTTCACAGCCCAGGCTCCCCCGGCCGGAGCAATTTCCGCTTCGTCCTGAAAAGTGCCAGGAACGGTTGAACCGAATTCATCCCCGGCCACCCGTTTATAGGCATCCAGAGTCAGCCGCAAAAAGGCCTGGGTGACTCCGGGACGCATCAAATCAACGTAAGTGAAACCGCCGTACCAGGGAGAGGGCTCCTGCTTGACCACCTCCAGCAGCCAGTAAGCGCCCTCGGGCCAGCCCTTCTCGCCGGCCCTGACCCGTTCGGTTATATCCAGGAAATCCTGGCCCTGTTCCTGTAGCAAGCAAACCGGATTTTCCACACCTTTCAGAGAAGGCAGCTTGAGCCTGGTGGCTTTGAGCCCGGAGCGGACCGCTTCGGGCAATGCTGCCGGAACCAGCCCGCCGGCAAAGCCGGAAGGATAGGAATTTTCGTCGTAAATCCAGACCTTAAGGCCCAGCTCCCTCCCCAGTCTAACGGTTTCCTTAAAAAGAGACAGCCATTCTTCTGAAAGGTAGGGGGTAATCAAACCTGGTCGCGGATGGACAAAGACTCCGCCGAAACCTTTATCCTTGAAGTCTGTAAGCTGGGTTCTGATTTTTTCAACAGTCATCTCCTCATTCCAGACCCAGAGGGGAGCCGGGCGGTATTCGGCCGGGGGGTCGGCAAAGAGCTTCCTGGTTTCAGACAGGCTACCGACTGCCGGGGGCCGGCGCTCACAGGAAGTAAGAAAAAATAAAGAAAAAATAGGACCTGATAAAAAAACCACCAGAAAAAGATTTTTCGTGATTGGCTTGGCCGCAGGAACCAGACCTTTCATCCGGGCACCTCTCCATTAATCGTTACGCTCAATTTATAAAACCGCCCGGCGGCTTGTCAATCAGAGCCTTGGCACTGAGGCTGTTTCTTCTTCGGAAAATCGAGAAACCGAAGCCCCCGGCTTGGCCGTCCTGCCCCCAGCTTTTCTTTAACTCAGATGAGATGTGCCGGCCTGAAAGAAGCTTTCAGCTTGACTTGGAAGAGGTCAGGCAAGTTATAATCATTACCTTACTCAGTTTGATTGTAAAATCCAGAAAGGAGAGCCTCATGTCAGAAAATCTCAAGCTTAAGCGGTTATTAATCACAGGCGTTTTATCAGCCTGCCTTTTATTATTCTCCCTGTCGGCGAACCTGGCGCTCATCGCCCAGGAAAAGGATAATCCCTTCTTTTCAGCTTTTAACACCCCGTTCGAGACCCCGCCTTTTAACCTGATTAAGAACGAGCACTTTCTCCCGGCCATTAAAAAGGGAATCGAGCTGCACCAGGCCGAGGTTGAAGCCATCGTTACCAACCCTCAGCCCCCGACCTTTGAGAACACCATCCTGGCCTTTGACCGCAGCGGCAAATTTCTGGAAAGGGTGCAGGCCGTTTTTGGCGCCCTGCAGAGCGCTAACACTTCGGCCGAACTGCAGAAGGTGGCCGAACAGGCCACTCCCCTGACCAGCCAGCACCGTTCGAGCATCTACCTCAATGACCGGCTGTTCGCCCGCATCAAGGCTGTTTACGACCGGAGGGCCAGGCTCAAGCTGGGTCCGGAAGAAAAATTTCTGCTGGAAAAAATCTACCAGGACTTTGTCCGGGCCGGAGCCCTGCTCGGACCAGAAGACAAAGAAAAGCTGCGCCAGATTAACAGCCAGCTGTCGATGCTGTCGCTGAAATTCGGCAACAACGTGCTGCAGGAGACCAACAGCTCTCGCCTGGTCATCGAGAACCCCAAGCACCTGGCCGGCCTGCCGCAGAATGTCATCGACAGCGCCGCCGAGACCGCCAGGAAAATGGGGCTCGAAGGCAAATGGGTGTTCACCACCCAGGTTCCGAGCATGACACCGTTCCTGCAGTACGCCAAAAACCGCGAACTGCGCCGGCGCCTGTTTGAAGCCTATCTCAGCCGGGGCGACCGCTACAACGAGTATGATAACAAGGAGATAATCAAGAAGATAATCGCTCTGCGCACCGAGCGGGCCAGGTTGCTCGGTTACCCGACTTTTGCCCACTATGCCATTGAAGTCAACATGGCCAGAACCCCGGAAAGAGTGGAAGACTTCCTGATGGAACTCTGGCAGTATGCCCTGAAACGGGCCAAGGCCGAGCTGGCCGAGATGCAGCAGATTGCCGATGAAGAAGGAGCCGATTTTAAGATCGCCCCCTGGGATTGGTGGTACTATGCCGAAAAGCTGCGTCAGAAAAAGTACGACCTCAAAGACGATGAAGTCCGGCCTTATTTCTCCATCGACAACGTCCGGAACGGCATGTTCACCCTGGCCGGACTGCTCTACGGACTGAAATTTGAAAAGCTGAACAACGTCTCAGTCTATCACCCGGAAGTTGAAGTCTACGAAGTCAAGGAAAAGAACGGCCAGCACGTGGGGCTGCTTTATCTTGATTTCTTTCCCCGGGCTTCCAAGAGAAGCGGGGCTTGGTCGGGAGCCCTGCGCCGCCAGAGCTATGAGAAAGGCCAGCGGGTAGCGCCGCTTTCGACCATAACCTGCAACTTCACCCGGCCGACCGAAAAACTCCCGGCCCTGCTGTCGCTGGATGAGGTCCAGACAGCTTTCCACGAATTCGGGCATTCTCTGGCCACTCTCCTGGCCAACGGCAAGTATAACAACCGCTTTGTTCCGCGAGACGGGGTGGAGCTGCCCTCCCAGATAATGGAAAACTGGGTGACCGAGCCGGAATTTTTGAAGATGTATGCCAGGCACTATGCCACCGGAGAAGTTATCCCCGAGGCTCTGATCAAGAAAATCCAGAACAGCTCTCTCTTCAACCAGGGCTTTGCTTCGACCGAGTACCTGGCGGCTTCGCTGCTGGATATCTACTGGCACAAGACCATTTTTACTGAAGATTATGAAGTCAATGATTTTGAGCGCAACGTTCTGAATCAGCTCGGTTTAATCGATGCTATCGCTCCCCGCTACCGCAGCACCTACTTCCAGCACATCTTCTCAGGCGGCTACTCGGCCGGGTATTACGTCTACATCTGGGCCGAGGTGCTCGACAGCGATGCCTTTGAAGCCTTTAAGGAACGCGGCCTTTTTGACCAGAAGACAGCACTTAAGTTCCGGCAGGAAATCCTGGAAAAATACGGCTCAGCCGATTTCTTGAGCCAGTATATTAAGTTCCGCGGTCGCGAACCGGTTAAAGAGCCCTTGCTCCGCAAGAGGGGCTTTATAGAATAATTGAAAAGAAAAAAATTATAATAAAGGCCTGTTGCCAAAAAGGGAACAATCTGACGTGATTTCCTGTCTTATAATATTTTTCTGTATTACCTTTTGAATACCTTAGCTCTTAATTCCTTAAGGGCATCATTGGCCACCCATCTGGCTTCTCTGGAATTAATATTCTTTATTTCCAAAGCCAGCTTTATGGCCTCAGTTCTCAACTCTTCGTTCCTTTTTCCGATCTGACGTAAGGCCCAGTTTACCGCTTTTTTAACATAATTTCTGCGGTCTGTGGCTCCTTTTTTTATCAACGGGAAAAAATCCAGAAACTCCTGGTTGCTCATTTCTTTGTTGTGAACAGCCATGACAGCCATCAGAACAAAGCCGGCTCTTTTGACGAATTCACGATCGCTTTGACTCCATTCTACTGCCTTTCTATAGGCGAATTCTGTCCTATCAAAAAGGTTCAAACAGACCTGGTCGCAGACATCCCAGGAATCAAAGTCCTTAGCCCACCTGTTCATCTGTTTTTCGGAAACCAGGGCTGGTTCATCAATCATGCCTGCCAGGATTCTGGCTTCGTGGACTCTTCTCCGCCAGAGGGCCTGGGCCAGGCGATGATTTTTGCCCACCTTCTTAGCTATCCTTCTGAGATCTGGTATTGATACTCCGTAAGTGTTTTGAGGATTTATTCCGAACCTTAACATTCCTTCGACCGCCACCTGGTCAGACAGAGATTTTAGTTCTCTCAATATTGATTGGGCCTGGCACTGGATGGAAATATTTTTTGCTCTATCCTTCTGAATTCTTCTAAGCATTATAGAGCGGGTTTCACTTTAAGGGGTTGAGTCCCAGGAAAATAAATGGCGGAGAGGGCGGGATTCGAACCCGCGGTACCAGCTTTCACTGGTACAATCGCTTAGCAGGCGACCCTGATCGNNGCCTGATCGTCCACTCCAGCACCTCTCCATGTTGTTACTGCTGGCGGAGAGGGTGGGATTCGAACCCACGAGGCTCATCGCCTACACGTTCTCCAGACGTGCCTGATCGACCACTCCAGCACCTCTCCGCGCCTGAAAGCAGCGTTATTTTAACACGTTTTAACCACGAAAAAAACCCCTGGCCAGAGCCCGAGCCTCATTTATCCCCTGAGATAAACCCGGAAAAGAAAATCAGAAGATTGTTTGCCGCAGTTTAACAAGAAAGCAATTGCCGCTGGTTGAAGGGTAATCCCTCCGTCTTAACCTAAAGAACGGCACTGAAAGGAACGACCAAATTGCCCCACCAGGGAACGCCAACAACTTATGGAATTTTGTAAAAGGCTTGATTAGGCTCAAGGGCTCAAACCAGTCAGGTGATTATCTTTTCTGGCCGCCTGGCTTTGAGCTGAATTCAGTTCACTTGGCCGGTGTCCCGCTGACTGTCTTCTCCTTGTGCTGGCTCTTGGTAACGTGGATCAGGAAACCATCCTGCCCGGACAGCCAGATTTCCGATAAAACGTAAACGGTGAAATATTCAGTGTAGGAGGGAGCGAAATCTCCAACTTCATCAAAAACCAGGCGCGGTTCGCCTGGCGGCTGCTCCGGTGGGCTGAGCTTTTCCAGCACCTGGAGCTCAAGCTCTTTTCCGCTGGCCGTCTGTCGCAGAATTAGTTTTCCCGCCTGGTTAAAGCCGAACCAGTACTCGCCAGCGGGGACTTTCTTGCCGGCGGCCCGGAATTCAAAAGGTATCTTGAACAGGGCAGCCGGTTGGCCGGATGACTGGCCGGGTTGACTTTCAGCCGCCCGGGCCATGGGCCAGGCTATAAGGAAAGCCATTATTATCAATAAAGGAGTAGCCAGAATAGCTTTTCTCATCTTCATCGCCTCCTATTATGAGCTTTTATGTTTAATTTTTTTCTCAGCCCGAGCTATCTCAGACCAGAACTTCCCCGGCCGCTGTCCTGCTGGCCACCGGTAAGAAGACATCCTCTTCCACTCCGTTCTTAATGGCATCTTCCATGGCTTCGATGAAGGTGTCAATCTCTTCCAGTGTGGTGTAAACATTGGGCGAAATCCGCAGAGCCTGGTAATCAAACACCTGGTTGGGCGGCGCCCCGCCGACCAGCGGCACGGTGATAATCCGGTATTTGCGCCTCAGGAAATTGGCCAGGGCCCGGACATCGATGCCTTCAATGTAGCAGGCAGCCACGCCCCAGGCCTGAGCTGGTTCCGACATATCGGTCAGCATCTTGAAGCGGGGATATTTCTTCAGAGCATTGGCATAGCGAAGAGTCAGGTAGCGCATGCGGGCAGCCTTGCGTTCAGCCCCGATGGCCTGGTGGTAGGCCAGGGCTTCGCCCAGGGCGGCCCGGATACCCCAGGGATGGGTGCCGATGGCTTCAAACTTGCGGATGTCGTTATCCTGCTGCTCGGGAGCGGCCTGAAGCGGCCAGAACTTTGGAATCATCTCCCGTCGGACATAAAGGCAGCCGTTACCGATGGGAGCCAGCAGCCACTTGTGCAGGCTGACCCCGTAGGCGTCGCATTCGAGGTCGCGCAGCTTGAAAGGAAAATGGCCGAGGGCGTGAGCGCCGTCAACTATGGTCACAATGCCTTTAGAGCGAGCCAGCCGGCAGATTCTTTGCACCGGGAAAAGCTGACCGGTAAGGTTGGTGATGTGGCAGAAGTGTATTACCTTGGTGCGCGGAGTTATGGCCTGCTCAAACATCTTGTAAAGATAATCCTGGGTGGCCGGCACCGGAAACTGCAATCTGGTGACCTTGATGCCTTCCCTTCTCATTCTCTGATCCCAGGTGGTAAGCATTCTCGGGTAATCCTGTTCGGTGGTCAGGACTTCATCACCGGGTTTAAGGTCAATCCCGTTCTGGACAATCTGCAGAGCTTCGCTGGCTCCACGGGTTAAGGCCAGCTCTTCCGGGTCGCAGCCGAATTCTTTGGCCATGCGGCGGCGGATGGTTTCAATGTTTCCAGCCACCATCGCCTGATAATGGACCGGCAGCATGTTTATCATTTCGGTATAGCGGAAAGCTGACTCCAGCACCACACGGGGGCAGGGACAGGTAAAACCGTTGTTAAGGTTGATAAGCGAGCGGTCGAGCTTGAAGCCTAACTGGACTTCACGCCAGTAAAATTCATCCCTGGCCACTTCTTCTGGTGACTTGCCGGCCACGGCCTGGGTGGCGGCTTCCACCCTTTCCAGGTTGGCCAGGTTCCAGCTGAAAGCCACGGCTCCGGCCGCTCCGGCTGCTCGTAAAAATTCCCGGCGGCTGAGGTTGGGGGATTTCATGCGACCTCCTTATCGGTTCAACTCAATAGAGTCAAAGATTAAATACGCGGCTATTTTAATTTTTAACGACGTTCAAAGTCAAACCCGAACAGGATGGCTGTCGGCTTGTGATACAAGACAGACAGATCATTTTCTGAAATACCAACGGG
This sequence comes from Acidobacteriota bacterium, assembly GCA_003476685.1. Classification (GTDB taxonomy): domain Bacteria; phylum Acidobacteriota; class Aminicenantia; order Aminicenantales; family Saccharicenantaceae; genus Saccharicenans. The sequence continues at coordinate 7,303 of DMVN01000113.1, forward strand.
ATTATATCCGGGGAAGCCTATTTTTTTTGGGATATTACTTGGCATCAAGGATTCAGCCGGGATTGGACTAATGCCCCCGGCTCGAGTTCCATTAATTGCCGTAGTTTTGACCCGGTGGAATCAGGCCTACAATTAATTCCGGCGGTCACAAAAATCGGACCTGGCTTAAAACGATGGCCAGGTCAGTTCCTGGTCAGTCTTCATAAGGTGAGCTTTTACACCTCTCAAGATTTAATTTAATCCTTTGATGAATTAGAGAAAATACACCTGCCTCATGAACAAAAAAATAAACATGGAGCTGGCTGCCCGCCCCTTTTCGCCGACCACGGGTCTTGTCTTATATCGCTTTCCTAAGAAGAAGTCTGGCAGTTTTATAAAGCTGCCAGGAAAATCGAGGTCCGGAAGTAAAGCCTGGTTGAGGCTGGCCTGGAAAAAATCAGGGAGATTAATGGCGGAGGGAGAGGGATTCGAACCCCCGTTCCGGGATACCGGAAAGCGGTTTTCAAGACCGCNNCGCCTTCAACCACTCGGCCATCCCTCCGGGGAGCAGATATTTTAACCCGAAGGGAAGATTCTGACAAGAGACTGCTTAATCTTATAAATTCCAGAAAAAAGGAGGCCAGGCAGAGTTTAGAGCATACATGAATAATTATTCATATATCATTGATGGCTTTGGCCTAATCTTCAGGCCCGGGAGAGAAGCGCAGTTTAAGACAGAGCCCCGTAAATTATTACGAATTGCTTGTTTTTGCTAAGGATGTGGGTAAACCAGGGCTTTACACTATCTCTACAGGAGCCGGTTTCTGTTGCTGTAGTCTATGATAAAGAACTGATAATAAACAATTTAGTAGATGATAATATTTTGCTTGAGATGCTTAGCTTAGCTCTGACGGTTGTCCGCATGAAGAAACGTCCAGTCCTTCAGGGTTTAATCACTTCCAGTCCACCAAGGTAAGGCCTCAGAGCTTCCGGTATGACCACAGAACCATCCTTCTGCTGGTAATTTTCCAGGATGGCACTGACCGTGCGGCCAATGGCCAGACCCGAACCGTTCAGGGTATGGACAAACTCCGGCCGGGCTTTGGGCTCCCTCTTAAATTTTATCTGGGCCCGGCGGGCCTGAAAATCAAAGCAGTCCGAGCAAGAAGAAATTTCCATGTAGTCATTTTTCGACGGCATCCAGACTTCGAGGTCGTAGGTTTTGCCGCTGGCAAAGCCCAGGTCTCCGGTGCAGAGAGCCACCACCCGGTAAGCCAGCCCCAGGCGTTTGAGGACTTCCTCAGCACAGGAAGTCATGTATTCCAGCTCCTCCAGGGACTTTTCGGGAAGCGAAAAAATCATCATCTCTACCTTGTTGAACTGATGCTGGCGGATGAGGCCGCGGATGTCCTTACCGTAAGAACCGGCCTCGCTCCTGAAACAGGGTGTGTAAGCCACAAAACGCTGCGGCAGTTTTTCGGCTTCCAGAATCTCGTTGCGGTAGATGTTTGTCAGTGGGACTTCAGCTGTTGGAATCAGATACCAGTCATAGCCTTCCAGCTTGAACAAATCTTCAGCAAATTTGGGCAGGTTGCCGGTTGCGGTCAGGCTGGCGGCATTGGCGATGAAGGGTGGAATGACTTCCCTAAAGCCCATCTCTGTGGTGTGTAAATCAAGCATAAAATTAATCAGGGCCCTTTCGAGTTTGGCCCCGGCCCCGAAGTAAACGGCAAAACGGGAACCGGCTATTTTGGCTGCCCGCTCGAAATCAAGAATCCCCAGGTTTTTCCCGATATCCCAGTGGGGCTGCGGTTCAAAGCCAAAAACCGGCGGCTTCCCCACCACCCGGACTACCACATTTTCTTCCGGGCTTTTACCCACCGGCACCGTGTGGTGAGGCAGGTTGGGAATCCGCAACAGCAGGGAATTGAGTTTCTCTTCCAGGTCCCTGGATTCTTTTTCCAGGGTCGAGATTTCCTCGCCCACTTTTCTCGAATCTTCAATCAGGGCTGAAACATCCTGCCCCTGCGGCTTGAGCTTTTTTACTTCCTCAGAAATCCGGTTGCGCCGCTCCCTCAGGGCCTGCACCCGCTGCACCAGGCTCTTGAGCTCGTCCGACAGATGGTAGAGCTCATCCAGGTCGGCCAGAACCTGGGGTTGGCCGCGAGTGGCCAGTCGTTTTTTCGCCTCTTCAAAACTCTCCTGAATGTATTTTAGGTCCAGCATGACTTGATTATAGCATATGAAGCTCTGATTTTTCAGTGAAAATCCCCGGCCGGTCTTTCCTCTCCCCTGAGCCTCTTATTACAACCAGCCGGGTGTCAGCTTCTCCAGCCGGCTAAAGAGCTCGGCTGCAAAAACTGCTTGAAACCAATAACTGAAAAATCAGAAATAAATATTTGGTTTCGGCCATTTTTCAACTCTGAAATGAAAAAGGCCACCGAAAAACTTATTTATCCAATTTCTAACCTTCCTACCAGGAAAATCCTGGTAAACCAGGGAGGCAGCAAAAAACATGTCCAGCCGGCGGCTCAACCAGAAAAAGATGGTCGTTGAACCGAGCTTCAAAACAGACTAAAATTAAATCAAATGAAAAAATTATACGTCGGCACCGCCGGCTGGAGCTATGAGGACTGGGAAGGAATCGTCTATCCCCCGGTAAAGGGCCGCGGCTTCCACCCCTTAGAATACCTGGCTCACTTTATCGATATTGTGGAAATTAACTCCACTTTCTACCGCCCGGCTTCACCCTCCATGGCTTATTCCTGGCTGCGCCGGGTTCAGGCTTATGCCCAGTTTCTTTTTACGGTGAAGCTGCTCCAGGTCTTCACCCATCAGAGGAAGGATTTCTCCCAGAAAGAAGTGGACGAATTCAAGAAAGGTATAGAGCCGCTGGCCGTCAAGCAGCGCCTGGCTGCCATTCTGGTTCAGTTTCCCTGGTCCTTCATCAACACGGCTGAAAACCGGGAATACCTGGAGAGGCTCTTTTTGCTTTTTGCCGAGTTTCCCCTGGCCCTGGAAGTGCGCCATTCTTCCTGGGACCGACCCGATTTTCATGAATTCCTGAAAGAACATAAGGTCTGCTTCTGCAACATTGACCAGCCGATTTTTCAGCACTCGATAAAACCCTCAGCCATCGTCACCAACCCCAGGTTTTCCTACGTCAGGCTTCACGGCCGGAATTACAAGGACTGGTTCCGGGAGGAGGCCGGGCGGGATGACCGCTACAATTATCTCTACACCACCGACGAACTGGCTGACTGGGTCGGCCGGATAAAAAAGCTGGCTGAAGGCAGCGACCGAGTGTTCATCATTACCAACAACCATTACCGCGGACAGGCTCTGGCCAATGCCCTGCAGATTAAAAACATGCTGACCGGAGAAAAGCTACAGATACCGGCCACCATGCTGGAAAAATATCCGGTCTTAAAAGAAATTGCCAAAAAACTGGAGAAAGGCCAGATCGATTTGTTCGAAGAACAGGCCGGGGCAAAAAAAGAGGCTGGCGAAAAAGAAGGCAGCCAGAAAGAAGACCAGGATTGAGAAAAGTGCCCGGGAACAGGAAATTAAAATTCATCAGGGAGCTTACAGAAGACAACCTCAAGTTGATGAACAGCCCGGAAACAGGATTTTTAAGAGAGCGCCGGGTGCGGAGGTCAGCATTATTAGCGGTTAGGAGACTCGAGCGGAACGCCAGAACAACAAAAAATGATACCGGCCATAAACCTTCTGCGCTAATCAGCCAGGGCAGGAATCTGACAGGGCTGCTGGGAATTTCTGAGAAACTGA
>DMVN01000053.1 GCA_003476685.1 Acidobacteriota bacterium
ACGTCAGCATCGGTCATGATGATGACCTTATGGTAGCGGAGCTTTTCCAAACTAAAGCTTTCCTCCCCGGCGCTGGTGCCCAGGGCGGCGATAATGGTGCCGATTTCCTCGTTGTGAAAAATCTTGTCCGGCTGGGCCTTCCAGACGTTGAGAATCTTGCCGCGCAGGGGCAGGATGGCCTGGAAACGCCGGTCGCGTCCCTGCTTGGCTGAACCGCCAGCGCTGTCGCCCTCGACGATAAACAGCTCGGCCAGGGCCGGGTCCCGTTCCTGACAGTCGGCCAGCTTGCCGGGCAAGGAAGCCGTCTCCAGAACACTCTTTCTTCTGGCCAGTTCCCGGGCTTTGCGGGCTGCTTCCCTGGCCCGGGCTGCATCTATGGCTTTGGCGATGATTCTCTTGGCGTTGGTCGGGTTTTCTTCCAGATAGGCGGTCAACTGCTCGTTGACCAGTGATTCCACGATGCCCTTGACTTCAGAATTCCCCAGCTTGGTCTTGGTCTGGCCCTCGAACTGGGGCTCGCGCATCTTGATGCTCAGGACGGCGGTCAGACCTTCCCGGGCGTCGTCACCGGAAATCCCACCCGAGCCCAGGTCTTTGAGCAGGTTGTGAGCCTCGGCATAATTGTTGAGGCAACGGGTCAGGGCCGACTTGAAGCCGATGAGGTGGGTGCCGCCTTCCACGGTGTTGATGTTGTTAACGAAGGTAAAAATATTTTCGGTGTAACCGGTGTTGTACTGGAAAGCCAGCTCCACCATGATATCGTCTTTCTGAGCTTCAAAATAAATTGGTCTGGGGTTGAGAACAGTCTTGTTCTGGTTGAGATACTGGACAAACTCCAGGATGCCGCCTTTGTACTGGAATTCATGGGTCTTGTTTACTCTTTCATCGGTAATAGTTATCTTCAGCCCGCGGTTGAGAAACGACAGCTCTCTCATCCGCTGGGTCAAAATCTCAAAGTTAAACTCGGTGGTTTCAAAAATTTCTTCATCCGGCCAGAAGGTAATCTTGGTGCCGGTCTTGTTGGTCTTACCGATTTTCTTGAGCGGGGTTTTGGGATTGCCGCGCTCGTAGACCTGAGTCCAGATTCCGCCGTTCCGTTTGACTTCCAGTTCCAGCCGCCGGGAAAGAGCGTTGACCACAGACACTCCGACTCCGTGCAGACCGCCGGATACTTTGTAAGATTTGTCGTCAAATTTACCGCCGGCATGCAGCACGGTCAGAACCACTTCGGCCGCCGGCCTTTTTTCTTTGGGATGCATTTCCACCGGAATGCCACGGCCGTCATCGATGACCGTAACCGAGTTGTCAACGTGAATGATAACATCAATCCGGGTGCAGTAGCCGGCCAGGGCTTCATCCACCGAATTATCGACCACTTCGTAAACCAGGTGGTGCAAACCTTCGGGACCGGTGCTGCCGATGTACATGGCCGGACGCTTGCGAACTGCTTCCAGCCCCTTGAGAACTTTTATACTTTCCGCCGTGTATTTTTCGTCTTTCATGTCCTCAACCTGTCCGGAAAAAAATGGGGGTTATGAGGAAGTGGAAATCTGCATAACCCGTAAGGCATCTTGAGACAAAATTATAGCTTAATTCACTCTAAAAGTAAAGAAAAAATTGCCCGGAAAACATCATTTTTTGAGTTTGTTATTTGTTTTATATCAATAATTTACAAAACATTTTATCCAGCCGGTATAGAGTCTGCTCTTTTCTGGCTAAATACGGCTTAATTTTACCAGCAGAAAAGCGGTCAGAGGCGGATTTTTGCCACTTAAAAAACCCCGTTTTCTGGGTTAAAATAGGCCTGCTGCGGAGGTAAAAGAATGCCGGCCAATCTGCCGCCTGAATATTTCGAAGTGGAGAAAACCCTGCGCCAGGCCAGGACAGCAGAGGAGAAAATCGCCATCATGGAGAAGCTGCTGTCCATCATTCCGCGCCACAAGGGAACAGAAAAGCTGGTGGCCCTCTACCGTTCCAAGATTGCCAAGCTGAAAGAAGAAATTGAACGGCGCCCGGCGGCTAAGAAAGGTCAGCTGTTCCGGGTTGAAAAATCAGGAGCCGGCCAGGTAATAGTTATTGGCCCGCCCAACGCCGGAAAATCGGCTGTCATCCGGGCCCTGACCGGAGTCGAGGTGGAAGTGGCCGATTTTCCCTTCACCACCCGTCTGGCCGCACCTTACATGATGCCCTTTGAAAACATCAAGATTCAGTTGATAGATACTCCGCCGATAACCGCCGACTTCATGGAATCCTGGCTGGTGGAGATGATCAAGATGGCTGAGGCCGCCCTGGTGGTGCTGGATTCAGCCAGCCCGGAGTCTTCCGCCCAGCTGGAAATAATCGTCAACCGCCTCAAGAAAAAGAAAGTAGAACTGGTTTCTGCCGAGACCCCCATTCCCCCGGAGAAGTTCCCTTTTATGAAGAGAACTCTCCTCGTACTCAATAAAAGCGACCTGGGCGAAGTTAATAACCTGAAAGAAGAACTGGAGATTCTCTTCGGCCGGGCGCTGGAAACGGTCGCTATTTCGGCTCTAAGCTTGACCGGGCTGGAAGAACTCCGCCGGCGGATCTTTGACCTGCTGCAGATAGTCCGGGTCTACAGCAAGGTACCTGGCAAGAAGCCGGATTATGAATCCCCCTTTATCCTGAAAAAGGGTAGTAATATCATGGACCTGGCCCGGCAGGTGCACAAGGATTTTGCGGAAAAACTCAACTACGCCCGGGTCTGGAACAAACAGGGCACTATCACCGGACTCCGGGTAACCCGCGATTACCTGCTTAATGATGAGGATACCGTAGAGCTGCACCTTTGACCGGGTAACTAAAAGTCGCCGCCGGAAAAAGCTGGCCGGCGGATTCTCGCAGGAAGCCAGCCCGGGCTGGAGTTAAGGTTTATTTTTTTCGTCGCGCTTCTAATCTGGCCCCGAGAGCAACCACCGGTTGAGGTCAGGCCAGACGCTCGCGATTCAACCCGGTCCAGGTTTCTTTGCCCTGCTAAAATTTATAGATTCGGCAGTTCACTTCAGGGCTTCAGCCGGGGCGCTGGCCAGTTCCATCACCGCCAGAAAAACCAGACGGGCCATGTCCTCCAGGATTTCCGGGTTGATCAGACTGATATTGTCGCGCGTGTTGTGATAGGTTGGATAGGGTAATCTCAGACCGGAGGTGGAAAAAGACAGAGATGGCACTCCGGCCTCCATGAACCGGGCTGCGTCCAGCCTCGGCCTGGTCAGGTTGGCCCAGTAATTAGTCCCCATTTCGCGGTGCAGATAGTTAGCATTGACTTTTTCAAAAGGACCATAAAACCAGGGAAAGTTCTTCCCGGCCAGGGCAAAAATCCGGTCGCCCGAGCCGACGCCATCCATATTGATCAGGCCAATGGTTTTTTCCCGCGGGAAGACCGGGTGCTGCACATAGTATTCAGAACCCTTGACCCCCTGCTCCTCTGCTCCGAAGAAGGCGAAAAGGATGGTTCTTTTCGGCTTAACTTCGCTTTTCATGATGGCCTCAGCTACTCCCAGCATCACGGCCACAGCCGAAGCATTGTCGTTGGCGCCGGGCATCAACTCGGGGAAAAGCCCCAGGTGATCCAGATGCCCGCCGATGATTATGACTTCGTCTTTTATGACCGGGTCGGACCCGCTGATCTTGCCCAGGACATTATAGCCAATGCCTTCCGGGTGGTGCTCGGTCTTGTTTCTGATGGTGAAGACTTTGCCGGTGGCAAAGGACTGGGGTTTCAGGGTGGTCCTGATTTTTTCCACCGTGGCCTGGTAGGTGCGACCGGTGCCAGCAAAAATATCATCAACCACGCTCCGACCGACGTGACTGTAAATAAAGCCTTCAATATAATCGTTATTCGGGTTGCAGATGGGGCCGTAATAATAGAGCATACCCCTGGCTCCGTGAGCTGCGGCGTTTTGTAACTTATACTGGTGAAAGGAATAGGGTCGCCACTTCTTAAAAACTTCAGGGTCCTTGTCCGGGTTGTAGGGCACTTCATTTTCCATAAGCACAATCTTGCCCCGGACCTCAACTCCCTGATAATCATCGTAGCCCAGCTCCGGAGCGGTAATACCGTAGCCGACGTAAACTACTTCGGCCGTAATCTCACCCGAGGCTGAGGTCCCGCCGGGAAAATATTCGTCCTCGTAAAGATAGTATTTCTTGACGGTGGCCTGGTTCTTCGGGTCGGGCTTCCCCACCTTAAGGTGCAGGGAGACTTCTCCCCTATCGAGGATCAGGGTATAAGGATTGGGAAAAGCCTGCAGGTAAGTCCCGTTATCGCCGGCCGGCTCCACTCCCCATTGCTTGAGCAAAGAGATAACCCAGTCCGCAGAAAGGTTGTAGCCGGGGGTGCCGGTCAGGCGCCCGGTGTACCTGTCTGAAGTCAGCTCTTTGACGTATTCAAACAGAGTGTTACTGGAGATCCCGTGGAAAACCCGCAGCAGTTTCTGGCTGTCATCAACCGGTCGCGGCTGGGCCAGCAAAACCGCCTGGTTCAACACCAGGACCAGGACCAGCAGCCCCAGGAAGCCGGCAACTTTCTTAAAATTATTCCTCATTTCACCTCTCCCGAAAAAATTAATTAAAGAGATATTATTACCACAGAATAACCCAGAAAGAAAAACGGAAAGGCCGAGTCAGCCTCAGACCCGAAGAGCATCATTAAATAAAAATAAAATGAAAATAGAAAACATAAATAGATGGCACCATCCCGTCAGTAGCCGGTCTTAGACGCGTAAGGACAGGCCGCCCCGGACCAAAAAGCCATTAAAAAGGCCGCCGTCCAGGACCAGGTTAAGAGTCCTGGATAGCCTGACCCTCAGTCCGAGGTTAAACTGTAGAATGGGCATGAAATTCAGGGGAAAATCTTTGCCCTCGGCCAGGCGCTCATCTTTTATCTGGCGCAAGGTCTTACTGTCTGAATCCGAGTACTGCTCAGTTGAATTGTCGGGCAGCACCAGGGTGCCGCTGTATTCATACCTGTAACTGGAATTAAAAAAGCTCCTGGAAGTGGAAATGCCAGCCCCGACGGTCAGGTACGGGGAAATAACTTTGGACGGCAGGAACTCCCAGCGCATGCTGAGGTGAAAGGAAAGCGGTTTGGCCAAAAATTCTCCGCTGGCCTGACCGGTGAAATGAGCGCTCTGGTTGAGGTTGAGGTCGGTCAAATCCAGCGAGGCCGCCACCTGCGGAAAAGAAATTTTCATGGTCGTCTGCTCCACCGCCAGCCCGATGCTGAAAGCTCCACCTCGCCCCCCGGGATAGTAACGCAATTCAAAGCCAAAATTGTGACCGGGAGCATCGAATTTAACCTGCTGCTGATAGCCGGTCTCCACCAGCGTCGGGTAGTCGGCCTGTATCTGCTGCAGGAAACGGTCTTTCAGGTCATCCTCCAGGATATCGCTGACCATGTTCTCCACCAGCGGCCTGACCACATTCAAGGTCCAGTAGGAATAGTGGAGGTTGAACTCCAGGTGCCCGTCGGCCAGCAGCGGACCCGACCCAAGCCCGACCAAAATAAACAGAAACAAGATGACCAGTGACTTCGCGGCTGATTTCAGCATTTTCCGCCTCCTTTAGAATATTATCATTTTATGTCAGCCCGGGCCGGCTAAGTCAAGACTTTTCCGTCTTTTATTTAGCGCGGGAGACGGCCGGGGGCGGGTCTGATATTTTTATTTGATTCTTTTTACCTTCTCTGGTATTGTAAATTCTTATTCTGGAGGTAGAAAATGAATAAAAGTTTTCTTCTTTTTTTCAGCCTGCTCCTCCTGTTTTCTGTTAGTACCTTGCTCGCGGCCAATCCTAAAGTTCTGATGAAAACCAGCCGTGGTGATATTATCATCGAGCTTTTGGCCGACAAAGCCCCGGTTACTGTTAAGAACTTTCTCAACTACGTTGACGATAAGTTCTATGATGGCACCATCTTCCACCGGGTGATCAAGGGTTTCATGATCCAGGGCGGCGGCCTGACCCCCGACCTTAAAACCAAACCGGAGAAAAGACCTCCCATCAAGAATGAAGCCAATAATGGTTTGAAAAACCTTCGCGGCACTGTAGCCATGGCCAGGACGGCTGAAATCGACAGCGCCACCTGTCAATTCTTCATCAACCTGGTGGACAATCCTTTCCTGGACCACGTTCCCAACGACCCCGGAAAATTCGGCTATGCCGTTTTCGGCAAGGTCATCCAGGGAATGGAGGTGGTGGACGCCATTGCTGAGGTGGCCACCACTACCCGGGGTATGTACCGCGACGTCCCGGTTGAACCGATTGTCATCATCTCAGTAACCAGGATCCAGTAAAGGCTTGGCCCGCAGGCAGTTTTGATTTCTGCTGGTCCCGGATGAAACTAGCCCGATGTGGGAATGGGTTTTTGCTCTCGTCCATCTGGTCCTTTTCCTGGGCTTGCTTTCTTATGCCATAGCCAGCTTGCTCCGGGGCCGCTGGCTGAGCGGCCTGGTCCTGCTGGCCTTCATGGTCGCCTACTACTTCATAGTCCTGCATCAGGCCGTGCTTAAAGAAATAAATCGCAAGAAGAAGAAAAAGAACGCCAGGTCCGGTAAATGAGCCGGCCAGGCTCGGGACAGAGCCTGACTCAATTATTCCGCAGCCCGGCCCCGGCCCTGTGGTATAATCTGGCCTGATAATTTTTATGAGGTTGGTGCCAATGAAAAAACACTCAGTACTTTTTATTCTATTACTGGTGGCCGTATTCTCGGTTCCCGGCTTCCCCCAGGCCGGGCAATTACCGCCTCACCTGAAGAAGGCGGTGGCCGGTATAGACCCGCTCCTTGCCTACCAGCTGACCAGGACTATGGCTTCGGAAGAATTTGCCGGCCGGCTAACCGGCGACGAGGGTTACACCCGGGCCGCTAAATGGGCGGCGGCCAAATTTAAGGAATGGGGTTTAAAGCCAATAGGCACCCGTCAGGGTTACCTGCAGCCTTATCCTTCTCCATACACGCTAATAGATAAGGCCTCGATGGTTCTTCATCTGCCGGATAAACCCGGAAGCGACGGTCAGCCCCAGTTCCAGAAAGTCGAATTGAAACCGGAGAAAGACTTCCTGCCGTTGCTATATGCTGACAGCGGCGACCGGACGGCTGGCCTGGTCTTTGTCGGCTGGGGTATCTCAGCCCCCGAGCTTAATTATGACGACTATGCCGGGGTGGAGGTTAAAGATAAATTCGTCCTGTGCTTTCGCGGCACCCCGGACCCGGGCCGCCGGGAATTCCAGTCCCACGACGAACACCGGACCCGGATGAAGGTGGCCAGGGAAAAAGGAGCCCTAGGACTGATTTACATCTATCCCGAAGCCCAGGCCAATCCCAACGGTGACTGGCTGCCGGGTTTCATGCCGGGCCTGATCACCGAAAAGACAGCCGACCTCATCCTCAAAGAAATAAATTCCACCGCGGCTGATTTGAAAAAAGCCCTGCAGACCTTTAAAAGGCCGATCTCTTTCGCTCTCCAGGCCCGCTTATCCTATTCTGTCAGCTCCAGGCATTTCCCCGAAGGCATCGGCTACAACGTGGCCGGCTGGGTGGAAGGTTCCGACCCCAGGTTGAAAAAAGAGGTGATCATCATCGGTGGACACTTCGACCACTGCGGCCGGCATCTGGGGCTCCTCTTCCCCGGGGCCAACGATAATGCCAGCGGTTCGGCCGTGGTCATGACCCTGGCCCGGGCCTTTGCCTCACTCCACCCCAGGCCCAAAAGGTCGGTACTCTTTGTCCTGTTCGGCGGTGAAGAGCTGGGGCTTCAGGGCTCAACCTACTTCGCCGAACATCTGCCGGCCGGCTTTGACCGGGTGGCAGCCATGTTCAACTTTGACATGGAGGGCGCGGGTGACGGGGCCTGGTGCGGTCTCAGCGCCGAACCGCCTTACCTTAAGGAAGCCCTGGAAAGAGCCAACCAGGAAATCAACATCATAAGAGGTTTCGGGGTCATCAGGAACATCGGGGTCAGGAGTTCCGATTTTGCTCCCTTCTTCCTCAAGGGGATTCCCTGCGCCAGCCTGGGTTCTAACGGTCCCCACCTGGCTTACCACGGCACCGGTGATACCATCTACCGCATTAACCCCGAAATCATGGGCAGTATTGCCCGGGTTTCTTTTTTGGCCGTCTATTTTCTGGCCGATAGATAATGCTTATAATAATAACGTGAGGAACCGGAAATGAAAGTAGCAAAAGAAGGAGCAGTTTTTTACCTGCCTTCGCTGGCCCTGTTTTTACTCACCCTGGTCCTGGGCTGGTGGCTGGCCAGTCTTTTATTCCTGTTGTTATCGGCTGCTTTTCTTTTCTTTTTCCGCGACCCGGAAAGACGGTCTCCCCAGGACCAGAACCTGGTGCTGTCTCCGGCTGACGGTCAGGTAATAAAAATTGAAGAATTCTCCAGCCACCCGGACATCGGCGGGCCGGGCCGGGTGATAAGCATTTTTCTTTCCCTGCTCGATGTCCACTTTACCCGCTCTCCCCTGGCCGCCACGGTCGAGAGGGTTGACTACCAGCCGGGAAAATTTTTCCCGGCTTACCGGGAAGAAGCCAGCAGCCAGAATGAATCAAACAGCCTGGTGCTGGCCACAGACCGGGGACGGCTGTTCCTGAAGCAAATGGTTGGGGTTGCCGCTCGCCGTATAAAATGCTATGTTAAGCCCGGTGACAGGATAGCCGCCGGGCAGAAAATTGGCTTGATGTATTTTGGCTCACGGGTTGACCTGTATTTGCCCGCCAGTGTGGAGCTTAAAGTCAGCCTGAACCAGAAAGTCAAAGGCGGCCTGAGTCTTATCGGAGAATGGCGAGATGAAAGTAAAAATTAAGCGGCCGGTCAACCGCCTGTATTTTTTGCCCAGTGTTTTCACCCTGACCAATGTTTTCTTCGGTTTCCTCAGCCTGACTTCCACCTTTTACGGACGCTACCGCTGGGCAGCCCTGTGGATTATTATCGCGGCCATGCTGGACGGCCTGGACGGCCTGGTAGCCAGGGCGACCAAGACCAGTTCTGATTTTGGCATCCAGCTGGATTCCCTGGCTGACGCTATTTCCTTTGCCGCCGCCGGTTCTCTCCTGGTGTACTTCTGGGGCTTGAAGGTCTTAGGGCCAGCTGGAGTTTTCTTCAGCTTTTTATTTATTGTTGGCGGCCTGCTCCGTCTGGCCCGCTACAATGTCCGGACCAAGAGCCTGCCCGACCGCCGCTATTATCAGGGCTTGACCGTTCCCTCAGCCGCCATCTTCCTGGCGGCCCTGGTCATTTTTCACCCGGCGCCCAACTATCAAAACGTTCTGGCTTTCTACCTGGCGGCCATAGTCGTGGTGGTCTGTCTGCTGATGGTCAGCAACCTGCGTTACCGGAATTTCGTCTCACTCATCATCAACCGGCCGGTTGACATGAAAACAGGCCTGCTGCTGGCAGTGGTTCTCACCGGCCTGCTCTTCCGCCCCAGGTACTTCCTGCTGCTGTTCACCACACTCAACGTTCTCTACGGCCCGGTTGATTTCCTGGTCTTTCAACTCAAGAAAAAGAAAGCCCATAAAACCGCACCCGAAAAACGGGAACTTGAGAAACCGGTAGACTCTAAGGAATAACCCTGCTCCTTGATGACAGTCAGAAGAAGGATCAACAGAAAAAAAACTTTAGCCCTGGCCCTGATTCTGCTGGCCGTTTCTGTCCTGACCGTCATCCTGCTGCTCAACCGAAACGCCGAGCGGGTGGAGGGGACCCGGGAAAGCCCGGAAGAAGCCAGGATTCCTGCACCTCCGCCCGTAGAAACGGAAGAATTCATAATCCCTGCCGGAAAGACCATAACCGAGCTCCTGGCTCCCTACGGATTCACTCCTTCCCGGGTGATTGAAATCCGGGAAGCCACCCGCCAGGTTTATGACCTGGCAAGAATTCCAGCCGGGCAGAAAATCAGGCTGTTCCGCCAAGCCGGTGAATACCTGTCCCTGCAGCTTGACCTGGACCCTGAGCGCTACCTGGAGGTGGACCTCAGGCTATCTGCGCCCTCAGCGGCCATTAAATCCCACCCGGTCACCAGGCAGCTGGTCCTGGTGGAGGGCCTCATTAAAGATTCACTGATAGCGGCCATCAACCAGGCCGGAGAACAGGACCTGCTGGCCCTGATGATGGCCGAGATTTTCGGCTGGGTTATCGATTTCTACGTTGACCTCAGGCCGGACGACAGCTTCAGGCTGCTGGTTGAAAAGAAATATATCAACGGCCAGTTCAGCGGCTACGGCCCCATCCTGGCCGCTCGCTTTACCAACAAGAACCAGACCTTTGAAGCTTACCGCTATGTTTTTCCGGACAGCGGCCGGGCCGATTATTTCGAAGCCAGCGGCGGTTCTCTCCGGAAGGAATTCTTAAAGTCGCCTCTGCGTTATGCCCGGATCACCTCGCGCTTCAGCCTCAACCGCCTTCACCCTATCCGCAAGATTTACCGGCCGCATTACGGCATAGACTATGCGGCTCCGGTCGGCACCCCGGTTCAGGCCACGGCCGACGGTCAGGTGACCTTCGCCGGCTGGAACGGCGCTGCTGGCCGGATGGTAAAAATCCGGCATAAAAATGCTTG
>DMVN01000176.1 GCA_003476685.1 Acidobacteriota bacterium
GGGTCAAGAACAACATGCAGGTGATTTCCAGCATGTTGAACATGCAGTCGGCCCGGCTGCAGGACCCGGCGGCCAGAGTGGCCTTCAAGGAATGCCAGCAGCGGATTAAATCCATGGCCATGGTCCACGAAAAGTTATACCGGTCACGGGACCTGAGCAACGTCAATTTCCCCGACTATCTCAATAACCTGGCCTGGAACATCTTTTACGACCAGCAGCTGGAACCGGACCAGGTTCAGCTGCACCTGGACATCGAGCCACAGAACCTCAACCTGAACCTGGCCGTGCCGGTGGGACTGATACTTAACGAGTTGATAACCAACTGCTTCAAGCATGCTTTCCCGCAGGGGCGCCGGGGGAACCTCTGGATAAAGTTCAGGAAGCTACCAGCAGGCCAGTTTGAGCTTAGGGTCAAGGATGACGGGGTTGGCTTTCCCCGGAAGATCGATTTGAAAAAAGCCGAAACCATGGGACTGGTCATCATCAACACCCTGGTAGAGCAAATAGACGGGGAAATCAAGCTGATTCGGGGCCGGAATAAGGGTAGCGAGTTCCGGCTGACTTTTCCCGGTTGAGCGGGGGTTGGCGAAAAGCTGCCAGTCGCGAGGGGCCGATTAGCCTGAGCCCTGTCTGAGATAAAAACCAGGTGTGAACGGCTAAGGCGCTGGGCGCTTATCCGCTCTGTACGAAAGATTAAAAAGAAAAAAGATGAAGCGGCGGGAATTATTTTGTGATTTTCTGGCCTATAATGGAAGAAATGCCCAGAAGAAACGTCAAACCAGATGATGGATATTTTTATCTTTCCTGCCCGTTTTGTTTTTCTTCTTTTCAATCGCCAAAAAGTGTTTTCAGATAAATTAATGGAGGTTTAAATGAAAAAGCGTCTACTGCCGTTACTGATGGTAGCAGCCGTGCTACTGGCTTTTTCCTTCTCCCTGGCTCAGATGCCGCCGCAGCAGCAGATGAAGCCGGAGGAAGTGAAAAGAGCCCTGAACCTGGTCTCCAAGACCGAACCGGTTCCGGAAAAGTACAGGGTGGGGTTCGAGTCCATCACCCCCAGGGATACCCTGTCGATGCTCAACTATATGGCTTCCGACTGGATGGAAGGAAGAGATACGGGAAGCCGGGGCTATGCCATGGCTGCCGACTACGTGGTTTCGCTCTTTAAGATGTGGGGAATCAAGCCGGGCGGCGATCGGCCCAGGGCTGAGCTCAACCTTGCCCGGGCCATGGCCGGACAGGATGCCAGACAGGCCATGTCCATGGAGCGGAGCTATTTCCAGGAATTTACCTTGAAGGAAATCACCGACAGCCAGACTGCTGTCAGGGTTGAGGTTTCCAGGGGTGGTTTAACCAGGTCCCGGACCTTCCAGAGCGGGATAGACTTTATGAGCACCCTGTCTTCCGATGAAGACCTGAGCGGGCCGGTGGTTTTTGCTGGTTATGGAATCAAGGAACCGGCAGTCGGCTGGGATGAACTCAAAGGGTTGAACCTGAAGGATAAAATCGTCCTGGTGCTGAGCGAAGCTCCGGGCAAAGACGACCCCAAATCACCTTTTAACAAGAACAAAGAAATCAAGGACAAGTATTTTCCCCAGGCCCAGGCCATGCAGATGATGTTCATGAGAAGAGGAAGGGGAGGTTTCAATAAGCTGGAGGAAATCTACAAGCAGTCACCGGCAGCCGTCCTGGTCGTTCAGAACACCGGGAAGGATGCCGATATTTACAATATGTTAACCGCAGCTCAGAACCGTCGGCCGAACGACGAGCGGCCGATTATCAACAGACCCAGGACCAGGATGCTCATTCCGGGGGCTCGGGAGGCGATGGCCGGGATGATGGGCGGGAGCAACGTGCCCACCCTGACCATAACCCGGGAAATGGCCAATCTTATTCTGGAAAATAGCGGAAAAACGATTGACGAGCTGAAAAAGGACATTGAGACTGCCTACAAGCCTGCTTCCCGCGAGCTGCCGGGTGTCAGGGTCAGCCTCAATTCCAGTGTTAAAGCCAACCTGGTTCGGGCCATGAATGTCATCGGCTACATTGAAGGCTCCGACCCCAAGCTGAAGGATGAATATTTCGTGGTGGGAGCTCATTTTGACCACGTGGGCATGTGGGGAGACTATATATTCAACGGCTCTGACGATAATGCTTCGGGCTCAGTGGGAGTGATAGCCATTGCCCGGGCCATGGCTCTCAACCCGGTCAAGCCGAAGAGAAGTGTCGTTTTCTGCCTGTGGACGGGAGAAGAGAAAGGGCTGCTGGGGAGCCGCTATTATGTGCAGAACCCGACCTTCCCCATGGAAAAAACTGTCGGTTACCTGAACTACGATATGATCAGCCGGCCGTTTGACGAGCAAACCTTCGCCCGCTATGCGAATATGTTCAAGGTTCAGGGTGTGGAAGAGCTGGTCAAGCAGATCCGGCCGGGATACTTTGTGACGGTCAATGCTACCAAGGATTCAGGATTCTACGAAATCCAGCAGGAAATGAACAAGTACGTGGGGCTGGACCTGTATATTAGGGAGCCGGAACTGGGGCAGGGCGGCGGTGGTTCCGACCACTCCTCCTTTGCCGCGGTTAACAAACCATACGTGTATTATATGACGGCTATGCATCCGGACTACCATCAGCCGGGTGACAGCCCGGATAAGGCGTCGGGCGAGTTGCTGAGCCGGGTGATCAAGTTGGGCTACCTGAGCGTCTTCGCCTTCTCCGACAAATAAAAGAGGGGACACCTGCTGGTGTCCCCATTTTCCGTTTATTCTGGGGATTTGCCTGCCTTAAAATCTGTCTCCGTAATAGGGGACACCTGCAAGTGTCCCCTCTCCGGCTTTTCCGGGGGCAGAACTCTTATTCCGAGTTCCGTTTCTATTCTTTTCAAGAAAAACTTACTCCCCAACGGCCGGCCTCCCCTGTTGCTCTCCCGGAACGTTCTTAGGTCGTGCTCGCACTCGGTTTCGTTCAGGTAAGCCTGCCAGTCTTCCAGTCTATAGGCCAGCGGGAGCGGGCTCAGAATATAATCATTGATGCCAAAGAGGTGGGCCCTGGCACTTGACCATGGATAATCTTCCGGATGGCTGACCAGGCCGGCTCTGACGGGATTGCGTTCTATGTATCTCATGCACCGGTAAAGGTAAGTTTCATCCATAGGATAGGAGATAAACCGCCCCTGCCAGAGATGACCCTTCCATTTATTTCTGGTATTGATCATAAGAGTATATTTTTTATGGGTTTCAGAAATGGCTCTTCTCAGGCTTAGTGTATCCTCTGGAACTGCGATTAGATGAACATGGTTATCCATGAGACAATAACACCAGATTTTCACTCTTTCTCGGCTTGAATTATGGCCCAGAAGTTCGAGATACACTTTTTTATCATCGTCAGTGAAGAAGACAGTCTGGTTACGGTTGCCGCGCTGGATGATATGATGCGGGGCGTTCGGGAAAACTATCCTTGCTGTCCTTGGCATTGCATATTAATAGACGTAGATAACCAGCCATTTTTATCACGGTCATGAAAATTTTTATTAAGGGGACACCTGCAGGTGTCCCCGGATCCGGTCGAAATTTATATGGGGAGAAAAGGATAAAAAGAAGCTAAAGAGGGGACACCTGCAGGTGTCCCCTCTTTTATAGGTTGAAGCGGTAGGAGAATTTCACCAGGAAGATGTTGTCGCCGGGGGCGGTGAACAGGTTGCCCAGGTCGCGCCACAGCGACAGCTGCCCCGGGTAGCTGAAATCCGCCCGGTTCTGGGTCCAGACCAGGTACAGCAACGACCCCGGCCGGTACTCCCACCTCAGCACCACCGTACCTCGCATCGACTTGTAGTTGAAGTCGGGGTTATTTATGTAGAACGAAGCCGCCGGGCCGTCGCCGTCCGGGTCCACCAGATAGCGCCCATCTTCCTCGCTTATGGTCGACTCACCCTCTCCGAACACCAGGTAATCATAAGCCCGCGGCCGGTTGAGCTGCTTGAACCGGTCGTACTTCCCCACGGCAACAAACGGCTGCAGGTAAGCCTGCAAACTCAGGGTCGGTGTGAAAATCCAGTTTATCCTGATTTCACTGGCCACGATTTTCTGGTCAATCCGTCCGAATACGTAGCGCACCCCGAAGGTTTCAGTCATCAGCGGGTCGCCCACCTTCTTCACCCACTGAGTTTCATTCTTGGAAAATCCAATCATCGGCCCGACAGCCAGGCTGAGGTTAGTCCGCGGTTTCCAGCGCACCGAAAAATCAGCCATCCATTCGCTGGAATCACGGTGAGCCCACTGGTAGGAAAAATTACCCTGGAGCACCACCGGCTTCCTGGAGTCGCTGTTCAGGAAAAGCTGGTGCATTACCCCATATGGAGTCAGAGCCAGCGGTCCTCCCCGGGTCAGGCGGTTGCTCAGAGCCTCCGGCACATAGATCAGCGTATATTCAAAGTTCCACCAGTTCTTCAGCAAGCCCTGAAAGTCAGCCGCCAGGCAGTTGAAGGTCCGGTTGCCGCCAAAATCATACTGCACCGAGCCACCAACAATGGCCGTCCACTGCCGGAAAACTTTCCCCGGCTTGGTCCACTGGTAGCCATAAAGCCCCATGACATCCACCAGGTCCGAACCGGAACTCTGGAAACCAACATCATTGGGGTCAAACCCTGGCGACAGGGCTCCGGCCGACAGCAGGAACAGGTGATGGCCCTGCTGTTTGGCCAGCTTGAACTGCCCGGCCCAGCCGTT
>DMVN01000229.1 GCA_003476685.1 Acidobacteriota bacterium
AATTGAACCGCCTGGCCTGGACCCCAGGTCCCTGGGCCACCTCCCAGGATGTTTATTTCAGCCAGGACCCGAAAAAGCTGGATAAAGCCAGGCCGGTGGTCAAAGACTTAAAGCCTGGAATGAACTTTTTCTTCATTCCTGAAAAAAACCTGAAATATGGCCAGAGCTATTTCTGGCGGGTTGACACCAGGAATGGTTCTCTTCCGGCTTCTCCTGGCCAGGTCTGGTCCTTCCGGGTCCAGGATGAACCTGATGACGATCAGATTACCTTTCTGGTAGCGGCTGACCTTCATTACGGCGGCTCCATGAAGGCCAGGCAAATAAACAGGGAGATGGTCCTGACCATGAACAGCCTCCCCGGTCAGAACCTGCCGGAAGAATTCGGACTGAAAGGGAAAATTAATACACCCCGGGGAGTGGTTATCCTGGGGGACATTGTGGATGACGGGGGCTCACCGGAAGTCCAGAAATTCTGGCAGGAATACGTCGAAGACTTTGGACTCAAGGGCGACCGCCTGCTGGCTTTTCCGGTGTATGAAGGCTTCGGCGAACATGACGGGCCCTCTGACGGCCTGGTCCGAACTAATCTCAGAAGCCGCAACCGCCTGCGCCCCGGGCTGAGGAGCATCTCGGCCGACGGGCAGCATTATTCCTGGGATTGGGGCAGGGTGCATTTTATCCATCTTAACCTGTATCCAGGCAGCATGGGTGAAGAGTACCTGAACATCTGGCGCCGGCGGGTCAGCGGCGATGCCCGCTATCCCAAGCGCAGTCTGGAATTTCTGATTGAAGACCTGAAGAGGAACGTCGGCTCCAGTGGCCGCCCGGTGGTAATTTTCCAGCATTATGGGTTCGATTCCTGGAGCGAGGCCTGGTGGACACAGAAGGAACGCAACGCCTTTCTCCAGGCCATTCAGCCCTATAACATCATCGCCATTTTCTGGGGGCATTCCCACGTCGCCCAGGCCTTGAACTGGAACGACCTCAGGACCTGGTGCGCCGGTTCGCTCAACAATGACCCTGAGCCGGGGACTTTCCTGGTGGTCAGCCTGAAAACCGGGCGTCGCAGCGGTCAGCTGATGGTGGCCGCCAGGAAAGCCAATCAGTGGCTATCGGCTGAAAAAATCAGCTTCCTGCCGAGAAAGGTTCCCAAATCTAAATAAGTTAAACCCTCAAGACGGCCAGGCTACCTATGGCCGGCTCTCTCTGCCGGCATTCCTTATTTTTGTGGCTTGTATTTAAGAAAAGCCCCGATACTCCCGTAGTGTTCCAGCCTGGTAGGTGAGCTGACCTGGGTCAGCGGGATGTTCCTGTTTAGAGCTACTTCAATGGCTTCGTCCACGATGTCGGCCACCGCTTCGGTTTTCACCTTGCAGGCCGGGCAGAGTTCTTCGTTTGCGAACAAACCGTGACAGTCCGGGCAGACCCGTCCGGGCTTGGAAAAGTTGTGGGTAATGATCAGGTGTTGGACCTCGAAGGAATTTAATTTTCTCAAGGTATCGACCAGGCCGGAGACGGCTCGCCCGCCTCGTTCCAGCTCGGCCACGAATTTTTTCACCAGGGCTTCTTCCTCCTCTCTCTTCAGCTTCTCTTCCAGGGTCAGGCATTCTTCCAGCACCCGGGAGGCTTCAGTCCCGGGCCTGGCCTTAATCCTTCCTTTGAGTTTGCCCTTCACATAGGAATGAAACAGGGGCTCCAGCTGGGGATAGAACTGGTCGTCGCAACCGACCAGCAGCCAGTCAAAATGATTCTGCTTCAGGATATCAAAAGTTTTCTGGGCAGCTTTCTTAAAGTGCTCCATAAGCAGGGCATCGATGTGTCGTTCGATCCTCTTTGATTCATAGCCTTCAAAGCCGCCTTTTTTGACTTTCTTGGGGACTTCACTGGCCAGGCTGTCCAGCAACCGGACCTCAGCCATGTGTATTTCATACCAGCAGGCCTCCCGACGGTTAACCAGGAAAGCGCATAATTTCTTGAATTTCTCCAGGATGGCCGAGAGAGGTCTGGTGTAGAAATCGAAATCCTGGATCAACCGGTTTCTCGGGCCGTGCGGCAGCTCCAGTTCCTGCCAGATATTCCGGGCCGAACAGCAGAAGAGGGCCAGGCCCGGCGCTTTCCAGGCGTTCAGGCGGTTGGTGCAGAACTGAGAAATCTTTTCCAGGTCATCCAGCAGAGATTTCCTGGCTTCCCGGGAAAGTTCCTTTCCTTCCAGTTCCAGCCTGGCCTGGTTGAGGAGTCCCTTGTAAGCGGCATTGATGGCCTTGAGGGGATGCTGACTCTTGTCGGTGTTGAGGTAGAAACTGGTGGCCTGGTAGGGATGGGTTTTCATCTGGGCCAGGGCTTCGACCTGAGAAGGGCTGCTGAATTTCATGGCGCCTCCTTAAAAAGATTAGGAATATATAAAGACCTCTTCAAAATGGGGGATATATGGTTCCTTGATACCGGCTCTGGTTAAAGCCACTGATTAAAAATTAAGCTGCCCGGGCTTCTTTGTCAAGGAAAATAATTTTATCTCTAAGGCCAGTTTCAGGGATTAAACTTTTTTGATCTGTTCTTCTAAGCTCTGGATTTCTTTTTCACCCGTATTTTTTTAGGCAGGCGGATAACGGTGGTGTCAGCTATCTTATCGTGCATGGCCAGCCCGTGCCGGTCCCAGAGCACCTGCCAGAAACCCAGGGAAGCAAACAGGCCGGAACAGACGTAGCCGTGAGCCCGCTCAAAGCACTGGTACCAGCCCAGCCGGGGCTTGCCCTCCAGGTCGATGACCTTCAGGCCGAAGACCCTCTTACCCGGGGTTTGCCCTCCGAAGCGGAAAAACAGGACAAAGTAAAGCAGGGTGATGATGTATTCTTTTATGACTTTGTAGGCTCGATCTTCGGCCCTGTCCTTCTCCGGGGTCCTCTCCCTGGCCCGCTCAATTCTGGCTCTGACCAGAGCTCCGGCATAATTCTTTTCTATTTCTTTGACCGTCATAGACTCAGCTGTCCGGTATTCTTCTTCCGATATCTGGCCCTTAAGGAGGTCCAGGTATTCTCGCTTTTTATCCTGTTCTACCTGTAGTCCTCGTTCCAAGGTCCAGCTGGCGTCTTCGCCTTCTTCCAGGGCCTTAATGGCCCCGGAAACAGGCGACGGTTCATGCCTGACCCTGGCCCTCAGCTCGGCATAGCCGGTATAAACGAGGGAAGACAGCACTGCAATGATCAGAGCATCTAGTCCGAAAGCCAGACCCCGGCGGAGAAAACCAGCCTGGTCGGCTCTGACCTTGTGCCTGGGGAAAAGCCTGGAAAACATTTAATCTCCTTTACGGCCCGGAACTTCCGGGCGGGCAGGGTTAAGGCTCCAGCAGGTTCTTGCTACGGACATTTAAACAGGCCGCGCTTTGCTCAGCCCTGGCCCAGCCCTTCACAGCCAGATTCATACTAATTTATATGAGACCTCTTTGGCAAGGGAAGAAAGTCGCTGGATACTTCAAACCACCGCTCGGGCGGCTTTTGACTTTGGAAACATCCCTGCGCCTGGTTTCTGCTGGCCGGCTGAAAACCATGAGCACTGGTGTGACCCCCGCGTGGGTACGCCCTCGGAAAAAATTGACAATTTCGAAGAATGTTCTAAGCCGGAATATCCTGGAATTTATGACAGCTGAAGTTCCTAAAAATAGACCGTTTACGGGGAATTTTTAAGCCCTGCTCTCGGGCCGGCCGATTGTAGCCGGCGTCTTTACAGAGGCCATTTAAATGGATATAATTATACTGCCTTGTTGAGGCTGGTTGCGGAAGTGGCGGAATTGGCAGACGCGTAAGCCTCAGGAGTTTATGGCCGAAAGGCTGTGTGGGTTCGAGTCCCACCTTCCGCACCACCTTTTTTATTAATGCCCGCAAACAAACATCTCCTTCTTCTGAATCCCTGGGTTTATGATTTTACGGCCTGTGATTTCTGGCTCAGGCCCCTCGGTCTTCTCTACCTGGCCGCTATCCTCAGGAAATACACGACTTTTCAGGTTGACTTCCTGGATTTCCTGGACAGCACCCGGGTAGTAGGCAATCCGGGATTCAGGCCCAGGCTCAGAGCTGACGGCCGGGCTTCTTTCTACAAAGAAGAAGTGCCGAAGCCCGAAATTTTCCGGCACATCCCCCGGAAGTTTTCCCGCTACGGCTGGCCCCTTAACCTGGCCGAAGACTCCTTAAAACGGTTGCCTACCCCCGAAGCGGTCTTGCTCACCTGCACCATGACCTACTGGTACCCCGGGGTGCAGGCAGCGGTGGAGGTGGTTAGAAAAATCTTCGGACGGGTTCCGGTCATACTGGGAGGAATCTACGCCAGTCTCTGCCCGGAACATGCTGCCCGGGAGTCAGGGGCGGACCTGGTGGTGGCCGGTCCCGGTGAAAACCGTATTTTCGGTCTGCTGGAAGAAATCTGCGGTCGCGGTCTCTTGAAGCCTGGCGTGGAGAGTGTCTTTTTCTCCGGACTTGATTCCCTGCCTACTCCGGCCTACGACCTCTACCAGGACCGGTCAGTGGCCTGCCTCCTGACCTCGCGCGGCTGCCCTTTTACTTGCAGTTATTGTGCTAGCCGTCAGCTTCAGCCGCAATTCGAGCCGCGGTCTCCCGATAAAGTCGTGTCTGAAATCATCAACCTCCAGCGGCTCGGGGCCAGGCAGATTGCCTTTTATGATGATGCCCTGCTGCTCAACAAAGAGCAGCACCTGGAAGTAATTCTGGACAGGATTATTGCCCTCAGCCCCGGCCTCAATTTTCACACTCCCAACGGTCTCTCTCCCCGGGCCTTTGATTACGGGCTGGCTGTTCGCTTACGGCAGGCCGGTTTCAGTTCGATTTTCCTCAGCCTGGAAAATGCCGACCCGGCCTGGCTTCGGGAAACCGGGCCCAAGGTGAGCCCGGCTGATTTGGAAAGAGCCCTGACTTTCCTGGAACAGGCCGGTTATCGCCGGGAAGAAATTTCTGTTTATCTTCTGGTGGGACATCCTTCCCAGACCCGGGAGCAAGTCGTGGACAGCCTCAGGCTCGTCAAGAAGCTGGGGGCCCGACCACGCCTGGCCTATTATTCGCCTGTTCCGGGCACGCTCGACTGGCAGCGCCTGCTGGAATCCGGCCAGGTTCGGGCTGATTTTGACCCTCTCCTTCACAATAAGCTTGTCTTCCCTTATTTCTGGGGCCGGATTTCTCCGGCTGACCTGGAAGAAATCAAGCGGGAGTGCCGGGGCGGCTGATTTTAGTTGATTTGGAGCCGGCGGAGGGGTAACTTATAAAGGGAGATAGAAAGAAATGTCCAAAAAATTTTTATTACCCTTTTTTTTATTGTTCGTCAGCCTGATTTTTAGCTCCTGCCTGACGAGCCGGCTGGAGAGAAAGCTTAAACCAGCCGACCAGGATTGGCTTTCAGAAGTCCGCTACATTATCACCCCGGAAGAACGCAAGATTTTCTTAGAATTGCCCGAGTCAGAGAGAGAGCAATTCAAGGTTGATTTCTGGGCCAGGCGTGACCCCGACCCCGACACCGAGGCCAATGAATTCAAGGATGAATATTATAAGCGGCTGGAACGGGCCAACCAGATGTTCCTGGGCGAGGGCCGGCCGGGCTGGCTGACTGACCGCGGCCGGATTTACATCCTATTCGGCCCGCCCACTGAACGCCATACCTATCCCATGGAAGCTTCGGGCTATTGCCGCGAAGTCTGGTACTATGGCAGCTTCCCAGTCATCTTTATTGATGAGCATTGCTCCGGTAATTACATTCTTTCAGCCATCAACCTGGAACACCTGCAGGACCTGAATTTAGCCCAGGGTTATTTTCAGAATACCATCACTCAGGAAAGAAGCGTTTTTGATTACGACCTGAAACTGGCCCGCAGTCAGAGAAGCGGAGATAGCCTCAGGGCACTGCTGTCTTTCAGCATGAAATACGAGCAAATCTGGTTTGAAGTCAGGGATGACGCCAGCCTGGAGACCCAGCTGTTTCTGGTGGTGGAGATAAAAGACCGGGCCGGGAATCAGGTCTGGCAGGGGCAGAAAACCGCTAACCTCAGCTTCAGCGACGAAGAAGAATTGAAAAAAATGAGGGGGCTGAAGTTCACCATGGAAGTAGAAATCAACCTGCCCGATGGCCGGTTTCCGCTGCCGGCTCCAGGTAAGTACCTTCTTTATTCAACCCTGAAGCAGAGAACCGGGGGCAAAGAGCTGAAAAAAGTATCGGAAATCAAGCTTTAGGTCAGCAATCAGGACGTCCTGTCCTCAGAATCTCAGGCTGAGAATCAGCTGGCCGGCTCTGGTCCCGTAGAGAGCCAGTATTTTCTGGAAAGAGGGACTGTAGACCCGGGTGCCGCTGGAACTTCCTTCGTCTTCCGGGTACCAGTAACCGCCATCGTTTAGGTCCTGCAGTCCATATTTCTTTCCCAACAGGTTCAGGACATCCACGGCTACGTTCAGCCTGGTTTTCTGTCCGACCTTGAAACTCCGTTCCAGTCTCAGGTCAAGGCTGTGAAAATCGGGCCAGCGACGGGAACCAGGTTCTTCCAGGTAAACCGTGGCCGGCAGATTCTGGGCCTGGTGACTTTCCAGCCAGTTAGCCGGTGGAACCACGGTCACGGTCCTGGCCCAGGGTGTCCCGCTCAGGTACTGGAAGAAAGCGCTCAGATACAGGTCAGCCGGGAGCCGGTAGGTTCCCATGACTTTGATAATCCAGGGCCGGTCCAGGTCCAGGCGGCTGCTGTCTGTGATGTTAACCAGGGAGTTGGGAGAATTGGCCAGCTGGGTCAGGGCGCTTGAAGCCAGGAGATTGTATCCGGAGTTGCCCCGGGCCCGGCTCCAGGTGGCTGAGGCCAGAAGCTGCCAGTTGTCGCTCATTCTTTTTCTGGCTACCAGCTGCCAGGCGTTGTATTTTTGCTTCAGTCCCTCAACATTATTGAGACGGGTGAATAAAGCCGGGGCCTCTGCCGACGGGAAATAGACGGTAACCGGCACCTGGCCATAGCCGGCCTGTCCGGGGACCACAGTGGAAAAAGGTATCCACAGGCTGCCGGTGGTATCGGCTGCATACCATTCGCGGTCGTTATCCGGGTCATACAGCACATCCTCGATGATCCGGTCTCTGGTTCTGGAAATATAGGAAAGCGACAGGGTAAAGACCTCAGTCAACTGCTGTTCCAGGGTGGCCGTCCACTCGCTGGTAACCGGGGATTTCAGCTTCGGGGCCACTCTCTTGCGGAAATAGGCGTCCTGATGGACCCGGTAATCTTCGGGCAGCGGCAGGAAAGTGTCATCAATATCGGCCGCCCCGTCTTCATTTTCATCGTACCAGTAGAAATTATGATAACCGGTGGGCCAGCCGGCAGACATATTCATCAGGTAACTCAGGGAAAGGTTATCGTGGTAACGACCGAAGGTGCCTTTAATCAGAGTTTTCCCGTTGCCCAGCAGGTCCAGGACCAGCCCCAGCCTGGGAGAGAGGTTGTACCAGACCAGCATATTATCCCAGGAAGAGTAGTTCACCACGCTGTATGGATTAAGTCCGTAGACAGGCCTGATGGTGGCCTCCCCGGCATAAAAGGATATGCTGTTGCCGCTGACTCCTTTATAAACGGCTGACAACCCAGATTGGATTCTTTCGAATTTTAAACCCAGGGAAAAATTAAGCCGGCGCCCGAGGTTGAAGTTGTCCCGGGCGTAAAAAGTCAGCCGGTGAAGGGAGGCTCTCTGCAACAGTCCGTCCCGGGCAGCGCTGGCCAAGTAAAAACCGACCAGGCCCTGGCCGACCAGGTTGCCGGTTTCGGGAGAGACTCCATAGCCGTAATAATATGGATTTCCGTTGAGGTAATAATAAATCAGGTTGTTGGACTTCCAGACCGAATCATCCGCCCGGCTGCTCTGGTATTCGGCTCCGGCCACCAGTTCGTGCCAGGTGTTGAACCAGGACTGGCACCTGCTGAGTGAAGCCCCGGCCCGGAAGACCTCGCTGATCTGGTCCCGGTTGAAAGGACCGCTGCCCCAGCTGTAACCGCTGCCCAGGTCAACGTAGCGCGGGTTGTCGGCTCCCTTTTCATAGAGACGCCTCGGCAGCGAATCGCGCGTATAGAACAGGAACAGGCTGGCCTGGGTTTCCTGGTTCAGCTTATAACTGCCGTGGGCGTTCAGCAGGAAAAGGTTCTGTCCGGCAATATTCAGGGTGGCAATCTGGGGATTAAAGGGCGAAATGAAATCGGGGTCCACACTCTGCTTGTTCTTGTTGAAACTCAGGATGATGGAGGCGTTGATTTCAGCCGTTATCTGGGAAGTAAAACGGATGAGAGAGGTAAAATCCCCGGCTTTCCAGCTGTACTTGGGATAGGGAATGTTTTTGGGGTCGCGCCAGGGTACAAAAGGAGTTGACCTTGACCGGCGGTTATAGCCAAAGCTGGTGAAATACCAGACCCGGTCTGGCAGGATGGACCCTTCCAGGTTCAGAGAGAAATCAAGGTGGTAGTTGTCTTTAACCACCGGGGGATTATCCATCTGGTTTAACTCTTCCCGGGTCCAGAGGTTATCCGTCAGGTGCCCGTCGGTGCCCAGAAACTGGAGCAGGCCAGAAGATTTATTCTGTCCCGGACGGGGAATTATTTTGATAAAGGCGCCGTTGGTAGAAAAATGTTCTACCGGATTTCCGGCGGTAACTATCTCGATTTCTTCAATGTAATTGGGATTGACGTTCCTGGCCGGTATCCCGTTAACTTGACGGTTGAGTTCGTTCCCGGCGACGGTAACCAGGCTGGAACCGACCGGAGAACCGTTAACCGAGAAATTGAGGCTTCGGGGCGGATTGTCAGGGTTCACACCAGGCAGCAGTTGCAGCAGGCTGGCCAGCTCCCTGGTTCTGGGAATATGATTCAGGATATCTTTATCCAGGATGTATGATATCCCCGGGTTCTCTCTGTCCAGGGCGGGCAGGGGATAAAGAAGCACCCTTTCCTGCTCTTCGTCTTCAGCCTTCTCCAGGCTAACGGGCAGGCTGACCGTCTGACCGGTTTCTACCCTGATATCGTTGATGATGGCCGTGTGGAAACCGGGCGCTTCCACCGCCACCTTATAGAGTCCGGCGGGCAAATGCTGGAAAAAGTAATAACCGTTCTTCCTGGTCAGGTAATAGCGAAGTCCGACCAGGCTGGGGGATGACAGGTAGATGTAGGCTCCGTTTACTGGCTGGCCTGATTTGTCGGTAATTCGCCCTTTGATTGAGCCTTCCAGCTTGACCGCAGACTTCAGGGTTCCGGCGGCCGCCAGAACTGCGAATACTATCAAAAGTCCACTGATGAACCTTGCGGCTGCTCTATTTTTCTTCCTGACCACCTGGTCCTCCTTTGACGGCTGAAAAGCTGGTTGCCATTGGTTTTATGGCTAAATGTTCAGAAACAGGGCATTTCCGGCCTGAAATAAGATAAACATTATAGCTTGTTTTAACCTAATTTGTATCAAATTATTAAAACTTTTGGAAGAGCTAAAAAGTTACCCGGCTGCCGATTAAGGCTGCTCAGCGGCCGGTCCGGCCGGCTTGCAGTTGGTGCCAGGCCCAGGCTGCTGCTCCCATCAAACCGGCATCGTTGCCCAGACTGGCTTTCTGGATACGGCAGGTGGCGAAGCTGGGGGCTATTGCCCTTCTACGGGCTTCAGCCCGGGTCGGGCCCAGCAGCCACTGCCCCGATTTCATTCCCCCGCCGCCGATGACGATTTTTTCCGGGTTCAGGAAATTGATGACTATTCCCAGGGCTATTCCCAGAAAATAGCCGCAGCGGTCGAAACTCTTCTTGGCGTTTTCATCTCCAGCCCGGGCCCGGAGATAGATATCGCGGGCTTCGAGCGGTTCGTCTTTCCCGGAAAACTGGCGGTAATTGCGAACCAGAGCCGGGGCCGAAACCTCGGTTTCCAGGCAGCCGATATTTCCGCAGCCGCACTTCAGACCCTCAGGGTTGACCGTGATGTGCCCCAGTTCCCCGGCAAAACCTGCTTTTCCCTGCCAGAGTTCGCCCTCCAGAATCAGGCCCGAGCCCAGTCCGGTCCCAACCGTCAGGAAGACCAGGCTGTGCACGTTTCGCCCGCTGCCGAAAAGGTATTCACCGTAAGCGGCCAGGTTGGCATCGTTATGGACGGCAAAGGGTACGGGTATGATCTTTTTCAGGGCCGGGAAAAGGGGAAAGTTGTTCAGGGCCGGATAGTTGGGCGACTGCTTTATCTTCTTCTCCTTCAGGCTGAAAAAACCGGCAAAGCCAAAGCCGGCTGATTTAATGCGCCGCGGGTAGCGGCGGTCGAGCTCGACCCAGGTTTTCTGGATCAGGTTCATCAGGGAATTGATATCCGGGGGGCTGGGGGCCTGGCCCTTAAAAATAATCCGGCCGGAAGCGTTAATCAGTCCGTATTTAAGCTGGGTTCCGCCTAAATCAAACCCGGCATACAGGTTATCGGGCATGGCTCAGGATAGGACAACAGCGGGTCAGTTGGCCGCCGGCGGCTTGGGCTGGTTGTCTGAACCGTGTTCTTCCTTGCCGCTGCTGACGGATTTCTTAAAGTTCTTGATGCCTTCGCCCAGTGATTTGCCGAGCTCTGGAAGCTTTCTGGCTCCAAAAATGATGATGACGATGAGCAGGATGAGTAATAGTTCAGTCGGTCCGATTGAACCTAACATTCAGGCCTCCTTCCGGAGTTTTCTCAACCGGGTTAAGGTTGTCTCCGATTTCAGATAAAAGTTACTCTATGGCCGGGAAAAAGTCAAGGAAAGGCTGGTCCGGCCAACCCGGGCCGGCGGCAGTTGTCAGGGCGGTCTTTTTCCACTAAAATAATAAACCAGCCTGCCCTTTTTCTGGCTGAGTCCGGCCGGTCATCCGGGATAATTGAGCGGTG